>JBBQMM010000468.1:0-3728 GCA_038328935.1 Burkholderiales bacterium | reverse complement strand
GTCATGGCACGGTGTCAGCGGCTGAGAGTTTTTCGAGCGTGACCGAGCAGCGCGTCAAAAGGCGTCCGATCTAGACGCAAAGCACAGTCATAGCTCGGGCTATGGCGCGCATTTGCAACGACGAGCGGGCGTTTTTTGGCGTGATGAGTGGGCATGATCGAAAGACTCTCAGCCTCTCAGTTGTGGGTGCGGAACACCGGGCGGATGGCGGGGCCCTGCAGGAACTTCTCGACCCCGCCGTCAAGCGCCTGGGCGTACACACCGAGCGCGCCGTCCAGGGCGTCCATCGTCTGCGCCAGCTCGGCCGCGCCATGCGACTGGCAGATCGCAATCCACGGCATCATCACGCCGCGCTTGAGCAGCTCCTGCGCGAACAGCGTGCGCATCGCAAGCGACGCGTTGCCGTCGCGGTCGCGGGTGATGTAGTTCAGGCAGATCGCCGGTCCGTCGGTGTGGAAGTGCTTGCCCAGGCCATGCCGCGCAGCCACTTCGGCCATGCCGTCGCGCAGCTGCTTGCCGTACTGCCACAGGTGGCCCACCACGTCCTCTTCGCGGTAGATGCGCGCCGTCTCGATGAAGGCACCCAGGCCGGGCATCTCAGCGCCGTGCGTGGTGGACAGCAAGAAGGTGCGCTCCATGCCGGGTTGGTCGATCGAGCCGACCTCCATCACCTCGCGGCGGCCGGCCACCGCCGCCACCGAGAAGCCGTTGGCCATGCCTTTGCCGAAGGTGGTGATGTCGGGCTGCACGCCGAAGAAGGTCTGCGCGCCTTGCAGGTGCCAACGGAAGCCAGTGATCATTTCGTCCAGCACGAACAGCGCGCCATTGGCGCGACACAGGGTTTGCACCTGCTGCAGGAAGTTCGGTGCGGGGTTGCCGCAGCCAGCGCAGGCCGGTGTGGGCCAGTTCGCGGGGCCGCTACAGCCGGGCACGCAGGGCGTAAGTGTGGTCGCGGGCTCCAGCATCACGGCGGCGATCTCGCCAGGGTGGGCGTCGAACAGTGCCTTCAGCGAAGCGAAGTCGTTGTAGTCGAACACCAGCGTCGACGCCGTCTGCTCGCCAGGTATGCCGCGCTTCAGGGCGGTGGTGCCGATGAACCAGTCGTCGAAGGAGAAGAAGGGTTGCTGGCGCGGCACGCACACATAGCGCTTGCCGGTGTAGGCGCGCGCGATTTTCACGGCGGCGGTGGTCACGTTCGAGCCGTTCTTGGCGAACTTCACCATCTCGACGGAGGGGATCAGGTCGATCAGCGCCTCAGCAGCCTGCAGCTCGGTCAGCGTGGCGCGGGTAAGGTTGACGCCCTTGTCCATCTCGGCGGCTGCGGCGGCGTTGACGCGCGGGTCGGCATAGCCCAGCGTCACGGCGCGCAGCGCCATGCCGTAGTCGAGAAAGCGGTTGCCCGCGCTGTCCCAGGCGTGGGCGCCCTTGCCGCGTACGAACAGCGGCGGCGCTATCGCCGGGAACTGGTCGTCACCCCGTGAGTAGGTGTGGGCTCCGCCCGGGATGGCCCGGTGGAGCCTGGCTCGCAGCGCTTCAAAGTCGGTATCTGTTTGGAAGGGGTTCGGGTTCACGTTCGCCATATGGGTTGAACTTGGGGTTGAGGCCGGATCGTATGGTCGCGCGGATTGCCGATGTACAGACTGCCCGGCGGCAGGTCTTTATCGAGCAGCAACGACTCAGCCGCGATGGTGCAGTGGCTGCCGACCGTGCTGCGACCGAGTACCGAACTGCCCGGATGCAGCGTGAGGTGCGCACCCAGAGTTGGGTAGACGCCGTGGTTGCTGCCGACGCCGACGCGCTGGTACGCGATCAGGTAGTCGCTGTATTGACCACGCCCCAACACCGTTGCCAGCGGGTGTACCAGAAGGAACACCGACGGCAGCGCCACCTGGTAGAAGATATCGCAGCCGTGCAGGGCCTTGTTGAGCGCGAAGAGCTTCTTGCACCAGGACTCCGGGGCCTTGTCGCGGTCAAGCTGGTTCGCCAACAGATACAGCCACATGGCGTACTGGTCCCCGTGGAGATGATCGAAAAGCACCTGCTGCCCGTCAAAGAAATAGCGGTTGTTGATCTTCGAAAAACAGTGCTCCAGCCTTGTCACGGCCTGTTGTGCCGATGGCAGCAACTCCGTGGCCGCTATCGTCTCGCCATCGCCGAACAGGTGCTCGACTTGGCGCACCGCAAGACGGCAAAGTGCATCAACACTCAAGGACAGCTTCACTTCAGGCATGGGCTTGAACTTTCGCGGCCGAGGATCAGGGTGGGGCATCAGTACTGGAAGACACTCAGCGCGGCGTCATAGCCGTCTGCGGTCGACAGGAAGGGGTAAAGCGTGCAGTCATCAACACGGCCGCAAGGCGATGGCACTTGGTAGAAGACCTCGTCATTCTTGAGGAAGAGCAGCACGCCGTTTTCGAAATAGAAGCCCACCGTGTCGCCGGCCTGGTACGGCCAAAAGCTCAGATTGACGTCGTACAGCCCGCTGCTGCCGCGTCCGACAACCATCATGACATTTTCAGTTTGGCCAGGGTCGGTGCCCGCTGGGCTGAGGTAAATCTGATATCCCGCCTCCTCAAGGTTCTTGGGGTCGGATTGCAGACTCAAGCCCAGGCGCATTGCGCCCAGCGGTTCGGGCACCGACATTTGCAGGCCCCCGCCCCTGACGAACTTCGTGGCCTTGGCATATTGGGGTGATGACCACCTGGGTGGCACTGCGGTCACTGCTAGCGGACGCGGCAAGAAATTCAGCCGGGTGGCAGCGGTGGCCCGTGCCTGGTTCTTGCGCAGAGAAAACGAACGCACCTCGAACTTGCCCAGGCTGAAGTAGTCAGACGGTGACTGCGCGATGCGCGCAAGGTCGCACAGTTCAAGGCCGTTTGCGTTCCGTAGCGTTGGGCAAGCAGCGGCTGGCGCGATGACGAAGCCCATTACAGCGACGTTTCGCAGTGCCTCCTCGACGCCGATGCAGTCGTACTTGACATTGAAGCCGCGACCCAGGCAGGTCCAGCGATCGGTCTCCGAGGCCTTTAACTTGAAGGCAAAGTCAGTGGCGACGCCGGGGCTCATGCGGTCGATCACGTAACCGGGCTGCCCGTTACCCGTGAGGATGTAGTTGCTCTGGCGCGTGCAGTTCTCCCCGGTCTGCGGCTCCGGCGTGCAGGGCGAAATCGGCCGGGCAAAGGTCTGGAACCACAGGTACACATGGCCCTGTTGACGGCCTTCGCGGCTGTTGGCCATCACCGTCGAGAAGTTGGAATCGATGCGTGCGGTGAAGCTGAGCGCCGTGTCGTCAAGGTTGGCGGGGGACCGAAAGCCCGCCGGCAACTGTGTGAATGCCAGCACGTTGATGAACCCAAATCCGGTACCGCCGGGCAACGCCATATGGTTCGCATCGATCCACCAAGGCCCGGTTGAGGTGACCCAATTGCCGGCCGCACCCGCGCGTGATGTCAGGAACTGAAAGCACGATGCCGGGCTCACCCAACTGATCGGAAAACCCTCCCCGGACGCGCAGATGGCATCGGACTGCACATAGTTGTACCAGCGGCCATTGTCGGGTGCCCAGCCCCCGAGATCAGCCTTGTACACGTAGACATCAGGCGATAGCGTTGTGGTCTCCGGCGCCGACTTGCCGCCGCCGCAACCGGCTAAGCCCAGCAATGTTCCGACCATCAGCAGGAACCTGTGCCAGGTCGGCCTGCAATGCGTTGTGCTTGCCCCTGCTTGTC
>JBBQMM010000467.1:0-3743 GCA_038328935.1 Burkholderiales bacterium | reverse complement strand
ACCATGCCGCCGCCCTGGCCGGTGGTGCACCCGGTGAACCGCGAACAAGGCATCGCGCGCTACCAGGCGCTGCTCAGTCCGGCGCAGTACCAGGCGCGCCTGGCCAGCGGCCAAACCGATGGTCTGGCGCCGCCGTTCAAGATGCCGGCCGGGGAGCCGCCGGTATTCCCGCTGCAGCTGGTGGCGCGCCGCGACATGACGCCCGACGTGGTGCGCTATGAGTTGGCCGCGCCCGACGGCAGGGCGCTGCCGCCGTTCGAGGCCGGCGCGCATGTGGACGTCGTGATCGCACCGGAGTACCAGCGCCCCTACAGCCTGGCAGGCGACCCGGCAGATCGCACGCGCTACGTGCTGGGTGTGCAACGCGAGGCCGCAGGCCGTGGCGGTTCGGCCCTGATGCACCGCGCCTTTCGCCCCGGCCGCATGGTATTCGTGTCGCAACCGCGCAACCACTTCGGGCTCGTCGAAGACGCCAGCCTGTCGCTGCTGTTTGCCGGCGGCATCGGCATCACACCGCTCATCACCATGGCGCACCGGCTGCATGCGCTGCAGCGCCCTTTCACGTTGCACTACAGCGCGCCGTCGCGGGCACAAGCGGGATTTGTCGAAGAGCTGTTGGCGGCGCCCTGGCACGCGCGGGTGCAGCTGCACTTCAAGGACGAGGGTGGGCGTGCCGAGCTGGCAAGGCTGGTGCCGCGCTATCAGGCGGGCCAGGAGACCGACCAGCAGACGGGCCAGCAGACGATCCATCAAACGGGCCAGCACCTGTACACCTGTGGTTCACCGCGCTACATGGACGCGGTGTTCGCGGCTGCCCAGGCTGCGGGCTGGAGCGACGCGTCGCTGCACCGTGAGTATTTCGTGGTGCCCGAAGCGCCCGCGCGGCAGAACCACGCTTTTGTCATCGAACTGGTGGCGAGCGGCCGCCAGCTTCAGGTGCCCGCCCACCGCAGCGCCACCGACGTGCTGGCTGAAGCGGGTGTGGTCGTGCCCACCAAGTGCTCGGACGGCCTGTGTGGCGTGTGCGCCGTGGCCTATGACGCCAGCGCCTCAGGTGCCGTCGATCACCGGGACCACGTGCTGTCGACAGCTGCGCGTGGTCAGCGCGTCATCCTGTGCTGTTCACGCGCGGCTGAAGCAGGCGGGCGGCTGGTGTTGCCGGGGCTGTAGCGGGGTGGTCGTATTTTTCGTGCAGGCGGGTGCGCTTTCGGCATCGGCGGCCCTGCGAGTTCCGCACCCCGAAGACTCCTGAAATCTGGCCCGAGGCGGGGTCGGGTTCGTAATTCGCGATGTCGGGCATGAGGTCGGCAATGATCCACATCTTGATGCCCGTAAAGATCAGGAACGCACCGAACAGATACAGCACCCTGACCAAGGTGGCACCCAGTCCTATCATGATGGCGCGCAGCACGATCACGTCCAGGATGCTGAAAAAAATCAGCGCGATGACAAACACGCCGAAGAACACGAGCCAGATCCAGGCGGCTTTACCCAGGAAGTCCGCCTTGAGCTAAGAAAGGAGGTTGTCCAATCCGATGCCTCAGAGGATTGCGGCCAAAGCGGTGCCGGCGGCGAACAGGCCGCCGAAGACAGCGAGCAAAGAGACGTCGCGCTTTTCGTTGCCAAGCCGCCAAGCGTGCAAGGCCACGACGACCATGGTGACGGTCATGATGGCGAAAAGGAGAGCAGAGGCATCCATGTCGTTGGCTGGGTCAGTCAATGCGATGCTGGATGTTCGGCAATTTCGCAGCCCGGAAGAATCAGCGATACAGTGAGCTCAAGTTCGGGTGTCCCGATATGGCTGCTGCAAGATGTTGAACTATCGCCATCTCTATTACTTCTGGGTTGTGACGAAGGAAGGCGGTTTCGCCCGTGCCGCAGAGCGGCTGGACATGGCGGTGCAGACCATCAGCGCCCAGGTTCGCGAGCTGGAGAAGGCACTGGGTCACCAACTGCTCAAGCCCGCCGGCCGCGGCGTTGCGATGACCGAAGCGGGTCAGGCGGCCTTTGCTCGTGCCGAAGAGATCTTCCAGCTTGGGCAGCTCATTCCGGAAGAGGTTCGCGAGGCCGCCAGCGGCAAGGTCGCGCGGCTGGCCATGGGGCTGTCGGACGGCATTTCCAAACTGTCGGCGCACGCGCTGCTGGCGCCGGTGTTGGCAACGCCGACGCTGCGCCTGCTCTGCCATGAGGGCGAGTTCGAGCAACTGCTGGCCGAGCTGGCGATGCACCACCTGGATCTGGTGTTGGCGGGTCAACCCGCACCCCACAACCCGAATCTCCGTTTGACGAGCGAACGGTTGGTCGAGTCGCCGGTGGACTGGTACGGGCCCTCGACGCTGGTGAACAAGGCCGCAGTGGCTGGATTTCCACAGTCGCTGGCAAGGCTGCCCGTGCTGCTACCGACCGGGCATTCCGCGTTGCGGCCCCGGCTTGACCGCTGGTTCGAAGCCCAGGGTCTGCGGCCGCACATCGTCGGCGAGTTCGAGGACAGTGCCTTGCTGGCGGTTTTTGCCGCCAGAGGCCTCGGCGTGTTCCCGGTCAGCCGCTTCGGTGCCGCTGACGTGGCGCTGATGCGCGGCCTGCGGCTGCTAGGCCGCTGCGACGGCGTGATGGAGGAAATCCACGCCATCCGCTCACGCCGCGGCCAGCATCACCCGTTGGTGATGCAGCTGGTGGCTGCTGCGCGGGCTTGACTGGAAGACTCATAAGAAACAAAACTTCCAAGTCGTTGATTTGCCGGCATTGCACCCTCACTTGCAGTGCGCATGCCGGCCTGCAAGCCGGCATCGCTTAGCAGGCTCGCCGCATGCGGCTCGAAACCCCCGCCTCGCCCCCAACCCTCTCCCTGGAAGCGAGAGGGAGCAAAGGCCTGGCCGTGACGCCCGTTTTCTCCGCGAACGCCGGGCGCCGACAGGGGCCTTGGATGCTCTCAGGCACTCATGCCGCCTGCCGGCGCGCCGACCTTGGGGCGCTCGCCGCGTCGTCATCGGTCAGCCCCCAATGGTGCCGGGCCGCCTCCAGAACAACGGCTTCGCCGTCGGCCAGGTGCCCGTCCGCCTGGGCGGCGGCCAAGGACAGACGCAGGACAGTCCTTCGCAGGATCGGATCAGACACCTCGGCCATTAGTGACGCCAAGGCGCTGTCATCGACATTCGCCAACAGCGAGCCCGTCGCGTACCCACCAAGCAGCAACTCTTCGCACAGCGTCTGAACGATGTGCGGCAGAAGCTGGGGCTCAAGGCCCAGCTCGCGCTCGGCGCCGAGCTGCGTGAGGGTGTCGAACTCGGACTTGCAGACATGGCCGTCGGAAATGAGAACCAGCGCGACGATTCGCGCGGCGGCCTCGGGGCCGTTGTGGGGGTAGCTGCGCATCGGGAAGTACCTTCAGTGTGACGTTGTGTTGGAGAGCCGAGGCGTGTGAGTCGCCTCCGCGTGCGGGGGGGGGTAGGACTGGCAGCCAGCAGCTACTGGTCGAGCCTGAATCGGCGCTGCGCGTGGGTGCCTGCTGCCGGAACCGCCAGCCGCAGGCGGGCCAGCGCCGCAGGTTGAACCTCCACCAACGTCGCCCGGTGCAGATGCACAACGACCCGTTGCCGAACTCGGGAAGCTACCGCCTCGACCGAGTCCTGCCACGATCGGGCCGTGGCAGCGACTGCCACTGGGTCGTGCCCGCGCACAATTACCTCGACGTGGCAGCGTTTGTCGACGCCGCCCGCAGGCCCGTTGATGTCATCCAGCCTGAC
>JBBQMM010000466.1:0-3747 GCA_038328935.1 Burkholderiales bacterium | reverse complement strand
GGGCGTGGCCAAGGAAGGCCGGGCAGTGATGATGGCGCGTGCCGAGCCGTGGGCGCAGACCGGCCACGAGCTGGAACGCTACTGGGACATCGCCTGCCGCTTCGTGGGCCAGCAGCTGCCGCCGCCGAAGAACATCGCTCTGCAGGTGCCTGCGGCAGCCAGCACGCAGGCGGCGGCACTGCTGGCGGCGCAGGGCATCAGTGGCCGTTACGTCATGGTCTGCCCGTTCGCGGGCGGCCGCGCGGCCACTGCCGACAAGGCCGACAAACGCTGGCCTGGCTTCGAGGACTTCGTGCGCCGAGGGCCGCAGCGGCTGGGCCTGCCGCTGCTGGTCTACCCCGGCCCGGGCGAACACGACGAAGCGCGCCAGCGCTACCCGGCGGCCCGGATGCTGGAGGGCAGCAACTTGGCGGTCTACGCCGCCTTGCTGCAGCGCGCGGCGCTCGTCGTGGCCAACGATACCGGCCCCGGCCACATGGCCGCGGCTCTGGGGCGACCCTTGATCAGCCTGATCGGCCCCACCAACGCTGCGCGCTGGGCACCTTGGGGGCCTGGCGTGAAGGTGCTGCAAAAGCCCAGCCGTGACGGTCAGACCGATTGGCCCACCGCAGACGAGGCGCTGAGCCTGGCGCAGCAGCTGCTGGCACAGGGTGCCTGAGCGCGCGCAGCCGATGGCCGAGCGCCGGGTGCTCATCAGTCTGGGCAACGTCGGCTCGGTGCACGACGGCCTGGGCGAGTTCTCGGTGCAGATCGGCCAGCGCATTGCGGCGCAGGCCGGCCCCTGGCGCGAGCGCCATGGCGTGCGCTTCCACTTCCACGCGCGGCCGGCTTTTTACGGCGTCTTCGGGCCCGACGTCGGCTATGTGGACGTGACGCGTTGGCAGCAGTGGTGGCCTGCGTTGCCGGGGCCCTGGGCGCTTTGGCACTCGCTGCACCAGCTGAACCGCACGCTCCCACCCCGTCAGGCTGCCGTGCGCCTGGTGACCGTGCACGACCTGAGTTACCGCTACGGCCGCAACGCCTTCAGCACCTGGCGCCACCACCGCCGCGCCCGCGCGCTGGCCAAGCGCTGCGATGCGATGGTGGCCATCAGCCAGTACACCGCCGACGACGTGCGCCAGCACCTGGGATGGCAGGGGCCGCTGCAGGTCATCCACAACGGCGCACGCAACTTCCTGGGCGCCGCGCGCGAGCCCTTGCCAGGCTGGGCGCAAGAGCCGACGCGGCCTTTCCTGTTCCACCTGAGCCGCATGAACCCGAGCAAGAACCCGCAGTCGATCATCGAGCTGGCGCGCGCCTGGCCCGAGATGCACTTCGTGTTGTGCGGGCCGGCCAACGAGCACAGCCGGCGCCTGCAGGCCGAGACGGCGTTGCCCAACGTCGAGTTCCATCTTTCGATCTCGGAGGCGCAAAAAGCCTGGGCCTATGCGCGCTGCACCGGTTTCTTGTTGCCGTCGCTGACCGAAGGTTTCGGCCTGCCCGTGATCGAGGCCATGCACTTTGGCAAACCCTGTTTCCTGGCACGTCGCACCTGCCTGCCCGAGATCGGCGGCAGCGCAGCCGACTACTTCGACAGCTTCGAGCCCGGCGCGATGAAGCAGGTGGTGCAGCAAGGCCTGCTGCGCCTGCAGCAGCCCGGGCAGGCCGCTGCCATACAGGCGCACGCGGCGCCCTTCAACTGGGACCGGGCCGCGGGCGAATACCTGGCGCTGTACCAAAGGCTGCTGGGCCTGCCCGCAGACACCGACCGCTGACCCCCCCGATGGGGGATGCCGGGAGGGCCCCCATCACGGCCCCGCTCGGGGGGACAGACAGCGCGGGGTGCGGTGAAAACAATGCGACTCAGCCCGCAACCCCAGTCGCTGAACGAGACCAGAGGTGGCGGGTGTCGACCCTTCATCAACCTGTTCAAGGAGAGTAGCCATGATCCGTCAATTCATCACCTGCGCCGCCCTGGTGTGTGCCGCTGTCTTCGCCGGCCCCGCGCTGGCGGCCACCGATGTCAACAAGGCCAGCCAGGCCGAGCTGGAATCGGTCAAAGGCATAGGCCCGGCGCTGGCCGGCAAGATCCTGAAGGCGCGCAACGCCGGCAGCTTCAAGGACTGGGGCGACCTCGTCGACCGCGTGTCCGGCCTGGGCCCGGGCAACGCGGTGCGCTTTTCGCAAGCGGGCCTGACGGTGGCCGGTGCCGGCTACGCGCCGCAGCCCGCGGGCGCGCAGCTGAAAGCCGCTGCCAAGGCCAAGCCCGTCGAGCTGGAGGGTTCGCCCGCAGCGGCCGGCAAGACCGAGCGCGCGCGCAAGGCCAAAACCGCCGAGGCGCCCGCGACCTGAGCCCGCGGTAGCGGCCCGCGCAGCCTGCCGCTGCCGGGCCGCAACGACGCGCGGCAGGCTGGCTGGCGACGCGCGCCGGCAGGCACCGCACCCGGCGGCAGGCTGCCGGGCAGCCAGACCACCCTGCAGCCCGACACGCTCAAGGCAGCATCAGGTCGGGCTCGTCGGCCGACTCGCGACGGTGCTCCGGCATCAGCGTGTCCCAGCCGAAGAAGCGCATCACCTCGTCGCGCCGGGCCATCGTATCGGCCCAGCCCAGTTCCATCAGCTCCTGCGTGTACGGCGCTTCAAACAGCAGGTAGCTGGCCAGCGCGGCACCGCGCGCCTGCTCGCCTTGCACGCTGGGGCCCACACCCACGCCGCGCAGCAAGGCCCGCACCGGAGTTGGCAGCGCCGAGATGTGGCGCGCCGCCACGTCGTCCAGCCGTTGTGTGGGCGCGATGACCAGCGCCTCCAGCGGCCGCAGCTCAGTGTCGGCCAGCGCCTGCTCGGGCAACAAGGCCAGCGTGCGGTTGATGCGCCGCATGCGTTCGATGTCCACCGCCAGCGCGTCCAGAAAGATGCTGGACATCGCGTGGCCTGCAATCTGCGCCAGCGTGGGGTAGCCCTGCTCGCGCCCGGCCCGGCCCGCCGGCTCGTGCATGCGGCCGGCGCCGATGATGAACAGGCGTTGTGCGCCCAGGTGCACGGCCGGCGACAGCGGCGCCGTCTGGCGCATCGAACCGTCGCCAAACCAGCCCGGCACGCCATCCACCTGCAGTGCCGTGGCCGGAAACACAAAGGGAATGGCCGACGACGCCAGCAGGTGCGCATGCGTGATCGGGCCCTGCACCGCCACGCGCTGCGAACGCAGCCAGGGCGTGATGGGCTGCGCCGCATCGAAGAAGGTGTAGTGCTCGCCGCTGGTGTAGCTGCTGGCCGTGACCGCCACCGAATGCAGATGGCCCTGCTGCAGCATCGCCGGCAGCCGCTCCAGCGGCACCAAGCGCTGCAGCAGTTCGGCCAGCGGTTCGTTGTCCAGCAACGAACGGGGGCGCGCACGGCTCCAGCGGGCGATCACCCAGCCGACCGAGAACATCGTCAGCCAGCGCGCGCCGGAACGGATGACACCCAGCGAATCGGCGCGGTAGACCTGGTCGGCGCTGAACTGTTGCCAGACGCGCGAGATCACCTCCACCGCGGCGTCGAAACGGTCGGCCTGACAGGCCAGTGCCGTCGCATTGATGGCGCCGGCCGAGGTGCCGCAGATGATGGCAAAAGGGTTGCGCTGGCGTGCGACAGGCCCCACCGACTGCCGCCGCATGTGCGCCACCGCGCGCAGCACGCCCACCTGATACGCGGCGCGGGCGCCGCCACCGCTGAGCACCAGCGCCGTGCGCGGCTCGTCGTACTGGGGTGGCGGCAGCGGGGTCATCG
>JBBQMM010000465.1:0-3777 GCA_038328935.1 Burkholderiales bacterium | reverse complement strand
CAACACCACCACTTTCGTCTTCAGCGCAGGGCTTGGCGGCACGGCGCAGAACGTCACGCCCGTGACCGCCGGCAGCAGCAGCATCAGTGGCCTGGACTTCGGCTTCAACTTCAGCACCGTCGTCAACACCAACGACAGCGGGCAAGGCAGCCTGCGTCAGGCCATCACGAACGCCAATGCGCTGGACAACACGGGGCTGGCGCAAAGTGGGCGCAGCGCCGGCACCGAGCACCTGGTGTTCATGATCTCCAACGGCAGCACCGGCGGCGGCGGTTCGCTGGGCCTGGCCGGCGGGCTGCGCGCCAGCAACAACTTGCTCGTTGGCGGCGTGGCCACGGTCGCACCCCTGTCGGCCCTGCCCACGCTGAGCACGCCGATGGTGATGGACGCGCAGGCGCAGCCGGGCTGGACGGCCAACCCAGTGGTCCATATCAACGGTGCCTCGGCCGGCGGTGGCAACGGCCTGACCCTGACCGGCGGCAACACGGTGTTGCGCGGGCTGGCCCTGCGCAGCTTCGCGGGTGCCTGGGGCATCCGGATCAGCGGCTCCAGCGCCAACACCCTGGAAGGCTGCTGGGTGGGCCTGAACGCAGCGGGCACCGCTGCTGCCGCCGCCGGCCAGGGGGTGTGGATCGAGAACTCGGCCAACAACGTGGTGGGCGGCAGCAGCAGCGCAAAACGCAATGTGCTGTCGGGCAATACCTTCAACGGGCTGGTGTTGAACAACGCCACCGGCACCGTTATCAAGGGCAACTACATCGGGCTGAATGCGGCCGGCACGGCAGCGGTGGCCAATGGCGACAGCGGCACCGTGCTGCTGGGCAGCAGCACCGGCACGCTGATCGGCGGCACGGTGGCCGGCGAGGGCAACTTCATCGCCGGCAACAGCGGCGCCGTGGGCGGAGTGGAGGCCGGGGTCAGCATCCAGGTGTCCACCGCCACCGGCAGCGTCATCAGGGGCAACGTGTTCGGCATGAACGCAGCGCAGTCGGCACCTGTCGCCACCGTGGGCCATGGCATCTACGTGGCGGCAGCCAGCACCACCATCGGCGGCACCACAGCGGGCGCTGGCAACGTCATCACCGCGCACAGCCTGGACGGCATCGCCGTCACGGGCGCGGCCACCATGGCTGTCTCCATCCAGGGCAACAGCATCTACGGCAACAGCGGCATCGGCATCGACCTGGCCGACAACGGTGCCACCGCCAACGACGGCGCGCAGACTGCTGGCCAGCCCAACCTGCTGACCGACGCGCCCGTGCTCACCAGTGCCACGCTGGTGGGCACCACGTTGACGGTGACGGGCTATGTGGGCTCGGCGGCCGGCCAAAACACGTTTGCATCGTCGCGGGTGGAAGTGTTCATCTCCGACGCCAGCAGCGCCAGCGGCCAGGGCCAGACCTACCTGGGCTTCCTGACGGCAGACGCCAGCGGTAACTTCAGCGGCAGCATCGCCGGTGTGACGGGCGCCACCATCGGCAGCACCGCCATCACCGGCACCGCCACCGACGTCAGCGGCAACACCTCGGAATTCGGCGCCAACGTCACCATCGGCTGGGGCATCGCGGGCACGGTGTTCGAAGACCTCAACTACGGCGGCGGCGCCGGGCGCACCATGGCCGCCGCATCCGGCGCCGGGCTGGCGGGCGCCACGGTGGAGCTGTACAGCAGCGGCGGCGTCTGGATCAGGTCCACCACCACGGCCAGCGGCGGCAGCTACAGCTTCATGGGCCTGGCCGCGGCCACCTACCAGGTGCGGGTGGTGAACAGCACGGTGCCGTCGCAGCGCGCCGGCAGCAGCGCCGCACTGGTGGGGGTGATGAGCTACCGAACGACGGCCGCCAGCGGCGCTGCAGTGGCCGTCACCGACCAGGTGGGTGGCACCACACCGTCGCAGGTGGACCCCGGGGTGGGCAGCGCAGGCGCCACCTTCAACACCATCACCGGGGTGTACTCGGCGGTGTTGACGGGAACGGCACAGTCGTTCGCAGCGGTGGCGGTGTCCACCGCCATCGTGGCTGGCGTGGACTTCGGCTTCAACTTCGACACCGTCGTCAACACCAACAGCGGCGGCCAAGGCAGCCTGCGCCAGGCCATCACGAACGCCAACACGCTGGGCGGCGACAACCTGCTGGCGGTGTCGGGCCGCACCGCGGCTGTCGAGCACGTGGTCTTCATGCTCGCCGACGGCACCGCCCGGCCGGGCATGCGCAACACCTTTGCCAGCCAGTTTGCCGCCGGCATCGCGATCATCACGCCGACCTCGGCGCTGCCCAGCGTGAGCGGCACGCTGGTGCTGGACGCGCAGACGCAGCCTGGCTGGGTGCAGGACCCGATCGTCGAGCTGCGCGGCAACGCTGCCGGCGCGGTGTCGGGCCTGACGCTCAGCGGCCCGGCCGTCACCGTGCGCGGGCTCGTCATCAACCGCTTCGGCAGCCACGGCATCAACATCACCGGCGGCACCAGCCACACGCTGCAAGGCAACTGGATCGGCACCGACGCCACCGGCGCTGCCGCGGCGGCTAACACCGGCGCGGGCCTGTCGGTGTCGGTCACCACGGCATCGCTGCAGATCGGCGGCACCACCGCGGCGCAGCGCAACGTGGTCAGCGGCAACAGCAGCCACGGCATGAACATCTACGGCGGCCCCAGCGTCACCGTGCAGGGCAACTACGTGGGCACCAATGCAGCCGGCACGGCGGCCGTGGCCAACGGCGGACGCGGCGTGTGGCTCGACTCGGCTGTCACCACCGCCACCGTGGGCGGCAGCGCAGCGGGTGCGGGCAACGTGATCTCGGGCAACGCCAGCCATGGCTTGTACATCGGCGGTGGCAGCAGCATCGTGCAGGGCAACCGCGTGGGCAGCAACGCCTCGGGCACCGCCGCGCTGGCGAACCTGAACGGCATCTACCTCGACAGTGGTGTGCACTCCGTGGGGGGCACCAGCGCGGCCGAGCGCAACCTGGTGTCGGGCAACACCAGCCGCGGCATCTGGCTGAACGCCGGCACCCACACTGTGCGCGGCAACTACGTGGGTACCAACGCGGCCGGCACGGCGGCCTTGCCCAACACCGACGGCATCTATGCCAACAGCCCCAGCCAGGTGATCGGCGGCGCCGCTGCCGGCGCCGGCAACCTGGTGTCGGGCAACAGCGCCGCCGGCGTGTTGCTGGCGGCGGCCGCCAACGGCACCACGGTGCAGGGCAACATCATCGGTCGCAACGCCAGCCAGGGCGCGGCGCTGGCCAACAACCTGGGCGTCAGCCTGGCCTGCAGCACGGGCTGCAGCGTGGGCGGCACGGCGGCAGGCGCCGGCAACGTGATCAGCGGCAACACCACCACCGGCGTCTCGGTCAGCGCGGCGTCGCAAGGCAATGCCATTCTGGGCAACGCCATCTACGGCAACAGCGGCATCGGCATTGACCTCAACGCCAACGGCGTGACCGCCAACGACGGCGCCAAGACGGGCGGCGCCGGCAACCAGCTGATGGACCATCCGGTGTTCACCAGCGCCCGCGCGCGCGGCAACCAGCTCACCGTGGCCGGCTTCGTGGGCAGCGCAGCCGGCCAGAGCCGGGTTGCCAGCGCGCGGGTGGAGATCTTCACCAGCGACCAGGACGCCAGCGGCTATGGCGAGGGCCAGACCTACCTCGGCAGCGTGACCACCGACGCCAGCGGCAACTTAAGTGCCACCCTCACGATGACCCAGAGCGTGCTGGCAGCGGGCACGCGCCTGACCGGCACCGCCACCGACAGCGCCAACAACACCAGCGAGTT
>JBBQMM010000464.1:0-3781 GCA_038328935.1 Burkholderiales bacterium | reverse complement strand
GCCTCGACGGTGTTCGGCTTTCAAGTGGGCGGCGGCACGGCGCAGGCCGGCGACTTCGGCGCGCCGGTGTTCAGCGACGGTGTGAAGCTGCTGCCCAGCGGCGTGATCGTGGTGCCGCCGGGCGTCACCAGCTTCAGTGTCAAGGTGCCGACGACGCAGGACTTGCTGGTGGAGTCGGACGAGACCGTGCCGCTGACCATCGGCGGCGTGAAGGCCGTCGGCACCATCGTGGACGATGACGGCGGCGCGCCGGGCACACCGCCCACGGTGGTCAGCGTCGAGCCCGGCAGCCCGGGCACCAGCGACGACCGCACGCCCGAAGGCAACAACCTCGTCTACACCGTCAGCCTCAGCGGCACCACCACGGCGCCGCTGAGCCTGAGCTTCGCGCTCGGCGGCGGCACCGCCAGCGGCGCCGACCTGGGCACGCCCACGTTCACGAACGGCGTGACGCTGAACCCCGATGGCACGTTGACCGTGCCCGCCGGCATCGGCAGTTTCAAGGTCACCGTGCCGACCACGCAAGACACCATCGACGAACCCGACGAGACGGTGCCGCTGCGCGTGGGCGGCGTCTTGGGCACGGGCACCATCGTCGACGACGACGCGCCGCCCACCATCACGGGCATCGAACCGGGCAACCCGGGCGTCGGCGACGACGCGGTGCGCGAAGGCACGAGCCTGGTCTACACCGTCAACCTCAGCAACCCATCCAACGCCGCAGCCCGCTTCGCCTTCAACCTGGGCGGTGGCAGCGCATCGGCGGCCGACATCGGCAGCCCCGTCTTCAGCAACGGCGTCGCGCTGGACGCGAACGGCTTGCTGGTGGTGCCCGCCGGCGTCACCAGCTTCACGGTCACCGTGCCGACTGTGCAGGACACCACGGTCGAGCCCAACGAGACCCTGCCGCTGCGCATCGGCGGCGCCACGGCCACAGGCACCATCGTCGACGACGACGAGGCGCCACCCACCATCCAGCGTGTCGAGCCCGGCCATCCCGGGGTGGGTGACGACAGCGTGGTCGAAGGGTCGACGCTGGTCTACACCGTCACGATGAGCGGCCCCTCGGCCACGCCCATCACCTACCCCTTTGCATTGGGTGGTGGCACAGCCGGTGCTGCCGACATCGGCGCACCGCAGTTCAGCAACGGCGTGGTGCTGAATGCCGACGGCACCATCACTGTGCCGGCCGGCATCAGCGGTTTCACCGTGAACGTGCCGACGGTGCAGGACACGCTGGGCGAGCCCGACGAGACGGTGCCGATCAGCATCGGCGGCGTCCACGCGCTGGGCGGCATCATCGACGACGACGGCACGCCAGGCATCGACAGCGTCACACCGGCAGCCGGCAACGACCGTGTCACCGAAGGTCAGGACCTGGTCTTCAACGTCAGCCTCACCCATGGCGCAGCCATGCCCACCACACACACCTTTGCGCTCGGCGGTGGCAGCGCCAGCGCCGCAGATGTGGGCGCGCCGGTGTTCAGCAGCGGCGTGGTGTTCAACGCCAACGGCACCATCACCGTGCCGGCGGGGGTCACCAGTTTCACCGTCACCGTGCCCACCACGCAAGACGCGGTGCAGGAAGCCGATGAAACCGTGCGCATCAGCGTCGGTGGTGTGGTGGGCACCGGCACCATCGTCGACGACGACTTCAACCGCGCGCCAGTGGTGGGCAACAGCACGGCCAGCGTGTCTGAAGAAGGCCTGGCCGGCGGCATCAAGGACGACACCGGGTCGCCGGTGGACACGGGCAACGCCAGCAGCGTCAGCGGCCGCATCAGCATCACCGACCCCGATGGCCAGGCGATCAACGCGCCGGTGTTGACCGCGCCGACCACCGCGCTCACCAGCGGCGGCGTGGCCATCACCTGGTCCGGCTCGGGCACCCCGATGCTGACCGCCAGTGCGGGCGGCGTCACGGTGGCCACGGCGCAGATCGACGGCAGCGGCAACTACAGCTTCAACCTGCTCAAGCCCATCGACCACATCAGTGGCAACGGCGAAAACGTGCAGCGGCTGGAGATCGGCGTGCAAGCCAGCGACGGCCAGGCCACCGGCACAGGCACGCTCAGCATCGACATCGAAGACGACGCCCCGGTGGCGGCCACCATCACCGCCGTGCTGACGCCGTCCGCAGTGAACACCAACGTGATGGTGGTGCTGGACATCTCGGGCTCGATGAAGGAAGCCAGCGGCATCGACGGCATGACGCGTCTGCAAGCCGCCGTGCAGTCCATCAAGACCTTGCTGGACCGCTACGACGCGCAGGGCGATGTCGCCGTGCGCCTGGTCACCTTTGGCGCCCAGGGCCAGGCGCTGGGCGAGGCCTGGACCACGGTCGACCAGGCCAAGCTGCTGCTCTCGAAGGTGGTGGCGAGCAGCGGCACCAACTACGACGATGCACTGGCTGACGCCATCACGGCATTCGGATCGCCGGGTCGCATCACCGGCGCCAACAACGTGTCGTACTTTCTGTCCGACGGCGAACCCAACACGGGGTCCGGCAGCAGCACCACGTTGTCGGGCAGCACCAACACCAGCCGCGCAGACGCCGGCATCCAGGCCGCCGAGGCCCGGCTGTGGACCGACTTCCTGGACGCCAACGGCGTGCAGTCGCACGCGCTGGCCATGGGTGCGGGCGCCAGCCCGGGTGCGTTGGCGGCCATCGCCTATGACGGTCAAACCCACAGCAGCGGCACGCCACTGCTGGTCAGCCGCTTCGGCGACCTGCCGCAGGTGCTGTTGTCGACGGCTGCTGCCACCACCAGTGGCACGCTGTTCACGCCAGGCAGCGCCGCTGGTGTCGCCGGCCTGGGCGCCGACGGCGGTTACGTTAACAGCTTCAGTGTCGACGGCGTGACCTACACCTTCAAGCCGTCGACCAACGCCGGTGCGGGAGCGGTGACGACGAGCAGCGCCCACGCCTTCGACTACGACCCGGCGAGCAAGACCCTGGTGGTGGACACCGCAGCAGGTGGCCGTTTCACGGTCGATCTGGACGGCGGCGGCTACAGCTACCGCGCGGCGGCGGCGGCCACCAGCGGTTTTACTGAACGCTTCGGCTACAGCCTGGTCGACAACGACGGCGACACCGCGTCGGCTACCGGCCAGGTGCAGATCAGCGGCCCCGTCGTCGCGCCTCCGCCTCCGCCGCCCCCACCTGCGCCCCCACCACCGCCACCCCCGTCCAACCAAGCCCCGGTGATCACCAGCGCCGTGGTCACGGTGTCGGAAGAAGGCCTGCCCGGCGGCCTGCCCGACAGCACCGGTTCACAGGGCGACAAGACCAACCTGGCCAGCGCCAGTGGCCGCATCAGCATCAGCGACCCCGAAGGCCAGGCCATCGGCAGCGTGGTGCTGACGGCACCCACCGCCGCCCTCACCAGCGCTGGCAACACCGTCACCTGGGCCGGCTCGGGCAGCCAAACCTTGACCGCTACCGCCGGTGGCCGGGTGGTGGCCACGGCCTGCATCGACGACCGCGGCAACTACTGCTTCAAGCTGTTGCAGCCGGTGGACCACGCCCGTGGCAATGGCGAAAACGTGAAGACGCTGGACATCGGCGTCGCCGCCAGCGACGGCAAGAGCACCGGCACGGGCAAGCTGACGGTGAACATCGAAGACGACGCACCGCAGGTGGGCAACGCATCGTCCAGCCTGCAGGCCGTCAACACCAACGTGATGGTGGTGCTGGACATCTCGGGCTCGATGGGGCAGGCCGCGCCGGGCCTGGACGTGACACGGCTGCAAGCCGCCATCAAGTCGATCGAGACGCTGC
>JBBQMM010000463.1:0-3821 GCA_038328935.1 Burkholderiales bacterium | reverse complement strand
CAGGACCGTCATTGCCTGCTCCGGCCCGTTCCGCGGCGGTCCGATGCATCCCTATGTGCTCTATGCCTTCCAACGCTCCGGCGCCGACGTGATCATGACGCTGGGCGGCGTGCAGGCCATTGCCACGCTGGCTTCGGGCCTGTTCAGCGGCAAGCCGGCCGACGTGGTGGTGGGGCCGGGTAACAAGTTCGTCGCCGAGGCCAAGCGCGCGCTGTTCGGCAAGGTGGGCATCGATGTCTTTGCCGGCCCTTCTGAAGTGGCAGTGATTGCCGACGAGAGTGCCGACGCTGCCATGGTCGCCAGCGACCTGGTGGGCCAGGCCGAACACGGGCACGAGTCACCGGCCTGGCTGTTGACCACGTCGCACGCGCTGGCTGAAGAAGTGATGCGGCTGATGCCCGGCCTCATCGAAGCCCTGCCGCCCACTGCGCGCGATGCGGCGGGTTGCGCCTGGCGCGACTACGGCGAGGTCATCGTCTGCGACACCCGCGAGGAGGTGGCTGCGCTGTCTGACCGCTACGCCCCGGAACACCTGGAAGTGCACGCCCGCGACCTGGACTGGTGGCTCGCCACGCTGACCTGCTACGGCAGCCTGTTCCTGGGCGAAGAGACCACGGTGGCCTACGGCGACAAGGCCAGCGGCACCAACCATGTGCTGCCGACCAAAGGCGCGGCGCGCTACTCGGGCGGCCTGTCGGTGCACAAGTTCATGAAGACGCTGACCTGGCAGCGCATGACGCGCGAAGCCGCGCGCGACATCGGTGAGGTGACGGCACGCATCTCGCGGCTGGAAGGCATGGAAGGCCACGCGCGTACGGCCGATGACCGCTTGGCGAAGTACTTTCCGGGGCAGGTGTTTGATCTGGGTGAGGCGGTGAAGGTGTGAGGCGGCTTTCAGCGTTGAAGTGATCGCATGCCTGGCGCCGACTTCACCCACACCCTCTTCACCCTGCAGGGCAAGTACGCCGTCATCACCGGCGGCAACGCCGGCATCGGCGAAGCACTGGCCACTGCGCTGGGCCGCGCGGGCGCCTCGGTGCTGCTGGTGGCCCGCCGCGAAGCTGAATTGCAAGCCGCTGCCCGGCGTCTGCAAGAGCAGGGCATCGATGCGCGCACGCTGGCACTCGACCTCGGCAGCACCAGCACGCAGCCGGCCTGCGGCCAGCGCATCCTGCAGGCCAGCCCGCAGGTCGACATCCTCGTCAACGCCGCCGGTGTGAACCTGCGCCAGCCGTTTGCGCAGGTCACGCCCGAGGCCTGGAACCTTCAACTGGCGCTGCATCTGGGCGCGCCTTTTTTCCTGACGCAGGCGCTGGCGCCGGCCATGGCGCAGCGTGGCTGGGGCCGCATCATCAATGTCGCTTCGCTGCAGAGCACCCGGGCCTTTGCCAACGGTGCGCCTTATGGCGCGGGCAAGGGTGGCGTGGTGCAACTGACGCGCGCCATCGCGCAGGCCTGGTCGGCACAGGGCGTCACCTGCAACGCCATCGGCCCCGGCTTCTTTCCCACCGAGCTGACCGCACCGGTGTTTGCCGACCCTGAACTGGCCGCGCTGCACGCCAGCCGCACGGCGGTGGGTCGCAACGGCCGGCTGGAGGACCTGTACGGCGCCGCCGTCTTCCTGGCCAGCGACGCCAGTGGCTACATCACCGGCCAGACCTTGATGGTCGACGGCGGCTACACCGCAACTTGAACACCCCCGCATGAAAGCCCTGGTCTACACCAACCCCAACGAAGTGCAGCTGCAAGAACGCCCCGACCCCGTGTTGGCTGACGGCGAAGTGGTGCTGCGCATCGATGCTGCAGGCATCTGCGGCTCGGACATGCACGCCTACCATGGCCACGACCCGCGGCGCAAACCGGGGCTGGTGCTGGGGCACGAATTTGCGGCCACGGTGGCGCAGTCGGCCCACCCTCGTTGGCGCGTGGGGCAGCGCGTCACCGGCAACCCGCTGATCACCTGTGGCCACTGTGAATACTGTCTGCAAGGCCGCGACAACCTGTGCAGCAACCGCACCATGGTGGGCATGCAAAGGCCCGGTGCTTTTGCGCAGGCGATGGGCATCCCCGGCAGCTGCCTGATCGAGCTGCCCGACGGCCTGCCCGCCACCGCCGCAGCGCTGACCGAGCCCGCAGCCACCGCGCTGCATGCGGTCAACCTGTCGATGAAAAGCCTGCTGCGGCCGTTGCCCGAATGCCGCGTGCTGATCCTGGGCGGCGGCGCCATCGGCATGCTGGCGGCGCTGCTGCTGCGCCACTACGGCGTGGACCGCCTGGACGTGGCCGAAGTCAACGACGGCCGCCGCGAGTTGCTGCGCGAACACGCCGGCTGTGGCGTGCATGACCCGCGCCACACGGAAGCTGCCGAGAGCGCCTACGACTACGTGATCGACGCCGTGGGCAACGTGGCCACGCGCAAGACGGCCATCGCCGCCGTCAAGCCCGGCGGCGTGGTGATGCATGTCGGCCTGCAAGACTGGGCCAGCGAGATCGACATGCGCCGCCTGACGCTGGCCGAGATCACGCTGCTGGGCACCTACACCTACACCATGGCCGACCTCAAAGCCACCGTGGCTGCGCTGCACCGCGGCGTGTTCGGCAACCTGGCCTGGGTGTCGCGGCGGCCGTTGTCGCAAGGTGTTCAGGCCTTCGACGACCTGCACCACGGCCGCATCGCCGCCGCCAAGGTGGTGCTCGAACCCGAACACTGAGCCCTCTCCCTGTCCCTCCCAGGGAGAGGGCCGGGGTGAGGGTAAATGTCTCCCCGCCCACAATCCCCCGCCCCATGCGCGCCATCCACTTCCCCGGTCAGCAAACCATCGAGCTGGTCACACGCCCCTGGCCCACCCCCGCGCCGGGCGAAGTGCTGCTGCGTGTGCAGCGCACGGCGCTGTGCGGCAGCGACTGCAAGCTCTGGCAGCGCGGCAGCACCCTCATTCCGGGCCATGAGATCTTCGGCACTGTCGACCACCCCGGCCACGCGCTGCATGGCCGCCGCTGCTGCGTGTTCATGCCCGTGCACTGCGGCCATTGCGCCAGCTGCACGCGCGGCGACACCCACCTGTGCCTGACCGAATCGGTGCTGCTGGGCTGGAACCGCGACGGTGGTTACGCCGAGGCGCTGGCGGTGCCCGAGCAGTGCCTGATGCCAGTGCCCGATGACATTGACGACGACCTGGCGCCGCTGCTGCTCGACACCATCGGCACCGCGGCGCACGGCCTGCGCACCATACAGCCGCTGGTGCCGCCGCCCGACACCGAGGTGCTGATCCTGGGCGCCGGCCCGGTGGGACTGGGCGCGTTGGTGGCGGCGCAAGAGCTGGGCTGGCGCCGTATCTGGGTAGCAGACCCACGCCCCTCGCGGCTGGCGCTGGCGCAGTCGCTGGGCGCGCAGGTGCATCCAGTGGGTGACTTGCAGCGGCGCTTCCATCTCGTGGTGGAATCCAGCGGCGCGCACGCAGCGCGCAACCAGGGCCTGACCATCGTGTGGCCGCGCGGCGTGGTGCTGCTGCTGGGCGAAAACGACGCCCCCTGGACCATCGAAGAAACGAAACCCATCCGTCGCAAGGACTTCTACATGGTGCGGTCGTTCTATTTCCCCAAGCACGATTTCAGCGACAACGTGGCGCTGTTGCGCACGCGCGCCAGCGACTATCGGCAGCTGGTCGACCGCCGCTTCACGCTGGACGAATTTGCCGACACCTTCCCGCGCTTTGCTGCCGGTGAACTCGTCAAGCCGCTGCTGGTGCCCGGTGGCTGAAGCCAGCAGCCCACACGGCGGATCAGGCCCACCCGGCCCGCCCGGCCCACCCAGCCCGACC
>JBBQMM010000462.1:0-3824 GCA_038328935.1 Burkholderiales bacterium | reverse complement strand
ACCTGGGCGCGGCCTGGTTGAAGACCAACTTCGCCGGCAGCGGGCCGATGAAGATCCGCGAGTGGCGGGCCAACGAGATCGTCACGATGGAGCGCAACGACAACTATTGGGGCGCAAAGAGCAAGCCGGCGCGCGTGATCTACCGCCACATCAAGGAGTCGGCCACCCAGCGCCTCTTGCTGGAAAAAGGCGACGCCGACATCGCGCGCAACCTGACACCGCAGGACCTGGCCGCGCTGGCGGCCAACAAGGACATCCGGACGACGTCCACGCCCAAGGGCACCGTCGTTTACTTCAGCCTGAACCAGAAGAACCCGATCCTGGCCAAGCCCGAGGTGCGCGAGGCCTTCAAGTGGCTGGTGGACTACGACGCCATCGGCAAGACGCTGATCAAGAACATCGGCGTTGTGCACCAGAACTTCCTGCCTGTCGGATTGCTGGGCGCGAGCAAGGACAACCCCTACAAGCTGGATGTGGCCAGGGCGCGCGCGCTGCTGGCCAAGGCCGGCGTGGGCAACGGCTTCAAGGTCACCATCGACATGCGCACCGTGCAGCCGGTGCAGGGCATCACCGAAGCCATGCAGCAGACCTTCAAGCAAGCCGGCATCGAGCTGGAGATCCTGCCCGGCGACGGCAAGCAGACGCTGACCAAGTACCGCGCCCGCACGCACGACATCTACATCGGCAGCTGGGGCGCCGACTACTGGGACCCGCACACCAACGCCGACTCCTTTGAGCGCAACCCCAACACCGCCGACGACGCCAAGAGCAAGCCGCTGGCCTGGCGCAACGCCTGGGACATCCCTGAACTGACCAGGCAGGCCGACGCCGCGGCACTGGAACGCGACGGCGCCAAACGCGCCCGGATGTACCAGGAGCTGCAGGCCGAGTTCAGAAAGAACAGCCCGTTCGTGATGATCTACCAGCAAACCGAAGTGGCCGCCTACCGCAAGAACTTGACGGGCCTGAAGATCGGGCCGACGTCGGATTCCACCTACCTGTTCAACGTCAGCAAGCAGTGAAGCACGCCGCTTGAGACAGCTGCAAATGGTGGCGCCTTGAACGCCAGGCGCGCTGTGCAGGCCAGCGCCCGCTTTGCGCTCGTCATCGTCGTCACCTACCTGGGCTTGCTGGCCGTCACGTTTTTCATCGGGCGCGTGATTCCGGTGGACCCGGCGTTGGCCGTCGTGGGCGACCGCGCACCCGAACACGTGCTGCAGCGCGTGCGCGAAGAAATGGGGCTGAACCTGCCGCTGCCGCAGCAGTTCGTGCGCTACGTGGGGCGCGCGCTGCAGGGCGACTTCGGCAATTCGGTGCTGACCTCCAACCCGGTGTGGGATGACATTCGCAAGACCTTCCCGGCCACGCTGGAGCTGGCCACCTGCGGCATCATCATCGGCGCCGGCCTCGGCGTGCCGCTGGGCGTGTGGGCGGCCGTGCGCCGTGGTGGCCTGGCCGACCACGCGGTGCGCGTGATGGCGCTGGTGGGTTATTCGGTGCCCATTTTCTGGCTCGGCTTGATGGCGCTGGTGCTGTTCTATGCCAAGCTGGGCTGGGTGGCCGGGCCGGGGCGCATCGACGTGGCCTATGAGTTCAGCGTGCAGCGCGTCACCGGCATCATGCTGCTCGACACCGCGATGGCCGGTGAGTGGGACGCCTTTCGCAGCGCGCTCAGCCACTTGGTGCTGCCGGCAGCACTGCTGGGCTACTTTTCGCTGGCCTACATCAGCCGCATGACACGCAGCTTCATGCTCAACGAGCTGGCGCAGGAATACATCGTCGCGGCGCGCGCCAAGGGCCTGAGCGAGACGCGCATCATCTGGCGCCACGCGCTGCGCAATGCGCTGGTGCCGCTGGTGACGGTGATTGCGCTGTCCTATGCCGGCCTGCTGGAAGGCAGCGTGCTGACCGAGACCGTGTTTGCCTGGCCCGGGCTGGGCCTGTACATCACCCATTCGCTGCAGAACGCCGACATGAACGCCGTGCTCGGCGGCACCATCGTGGTGGGCACCGTGTTCATAGGCCTGAACCTGCTCAGCGACGCGCTGTATCGCGTGCTGGACCCGCGCACGCGTGATACCCGCCGGGGCACGGGGTCATGAACACGCAGCCCGCGCCGCTTCGTCAGGTCAGTCAGGCTGCCTCGTCGTGGCGGGCCTGGCTGATGAGCGACCGGCCGCAGTCGCGCCGGCAGGCCGCGCTGGGCCGCTGGTATGCCGGTTGGCGCAGCTTTGCTGCCAATCGCCTGGCGCTGGTCGGGCTGGGGATCGTCGGCGCGCTGGTGCTGGTGGCACTGCTTGCGCCGCTGCTGTCGCCCTACGCGCCGACGGTGGGTGAACTGGGCCAGCGCCTGCTGCCACCTTCGGGCAGCCATTGGCTGGGCACCGACGACCAGGGCCGCGACATCCTCAGCCGCCTGATCCACGGCAGCCGCATCACCTTGTTCGTGGTCGTGCTGGTGGCCGTGCTGGCAGCGCCCATCGGCTTGCTGGTGGGCACCGCATCGGGTTACGCGGGCGGCTGGGTGGACGCCGTGCTGATGCGCGTCACCGACATCTTTCTGGCCTTTCCCCGGCTCATCCTGGCGCTGGCCTTCGTGGCGGCATTGGGGCCGGGTATCGAGAACGCGGTGATCGCCATCGCCATCACTTCGTGGCCGCCCTATGCGCGCATTGCGCGCGCCGAGACGCTGACCATCCGGCAGGCCGACTACATCAGCGCCGTCAAGCTGCTGGGTGCCAGCCCGCTGCGCATCGTGCTGCGGCACGTGATGCCGCTGTGCGTGCCCAGCGTCATCGTGCGCGTGACGCTGGACATGGCCGGCATCATCCTCACCGCCGCCGGCCTGGGCTTCCTGGGCCTGGGCGCACAGCCGCCGATGCCCGAATGGGGCGCCATGATCGCCGCCGGCCGCGCTTATGTGCTGGACCAGTGGTGGGTGGCGGCGGCGCCGGGTGCAGCCATCTTCATCGTCAGCCTGGGCTTCAATTTGCTGGGTGACGGGCTGCGAGATGCGCTCGACCCGAAGGCGTCGCAGTGAAGACTGGCCTGCCATGAGTAACCCTGCGCAGCTGCCCCTGCTCAGCGTGCAGGATCTGCGTGTGGCCTACCCGGCGCGCGAAGGCGGCATGACCGAGGTCGTGCGCGGCGTGAGCTTCACGCTGGGGCGCGAGCGGCTGGGCATCGTGGGTGAATCGGGCTCGGGCAAGAGCCAGACCGGCCGCGCCATCGTCGGCTTGACGGCCCCCGGTGGTGTGGTCAGCGCCGCTCAGCTGCGTTTCGGTGATGTGGACCTGCTGCGCTGCGCACCTGAACAGCGGCAGGCGCTACGCGGCGGCCGCATCGCGATGGTGTTGCAAGACCCGAAGTACTCTCTGAACCCGGTGATGGCCATCGGTGCGCAGATCGCAGAGACACTGCAGGCCCATCAACCGTGCCGCGCTGCGCAGGCGCGGCGGCAGGTGCTGGAGGCGCTGGCCGCCGTGGGCATCGAAGACCCGGCACGGGTGATGAAGCTGTACCCCCACGAGGTGTCGGGCGGCATGGGCCAGCGCGCCATGATCGCGATGATGCTGATCGCCAGCCCCGAGCTGCTGATTGCCGACGAACCGACGTCGGCGCTGGACGTCACGGTGCAGCTGCAGGTGCTGGGCATCCTGGACCGCCTGGTGGCCGAGCGCGGCATGGGGCTCATCTTCATCTCGCACGACCTGCGTCTGGTCAGCAGCTTCTGCGACCGCGTGCTGGTGATGTACGCCGGGCGCGTGGTGGAAGAGATTGCTGCGACCGAGCTGCACCGCGCGCAGCATCCGTACACGCAGGGG
>JBBQMM010000461.1:0-3824 GCA_038328935.1 Burkholderiales bacterium | reverse complement strand
GGCTGGCGCTTGTGCAGGGCTGGGCTATGTGCGGGGTGATGCGGCGCGGGTCGTTCATGCGGGTAGTTTTGCTGCCATTGATCTGTGGGGGGAGCCCGTGCGGGCGTTGGCTTTTGATCATTGGGCGGGGTAGATGCGCGCTGGACGTTCCGCGCGCGAACGCTGTGGCGAGGCGCTGTGTTCCGCTCATGCCTGCGGTTTGCACTGCAGGCGCTCTTCGAGCGCCCATGTGGTTCCAGCGGCAGAGACTCCGGCGTGACAGGCCTAGCGAAGTAAAGGAGGCATTCGCTGGCCGCAGGCCAGCGAAGGAGGACATGAGCGGAGCCTGTCACCCCAGACTCTCTGCCGCCGGCGCAGACGCATCCGCGCGCGTATTCAAAGGCCAGCACCGCCCATAAACTCAACACCATGACATCCCAATCTATCGCCTTCATCGGCGGCGGCAACATGGCCTGCGCCCTCATCGGCGGCCTGGTGCGCAGCGGCCGCGCTGCAACCGACATCCTGGTCGTCGAACCCAACGAATCCCAGCGCCTCAAGCTCGCGCAGGCCTTTGGCGTTCAAGCGCAGCCGCAAGCCGACGGCCGCCTGGCCACGGCCGCGATGGTGGTCTGGGCCGTGAAGCCACAACTTTTTGCCGAAGCTGCAACGCCCTGCGAGCCGCACATCGGCGGCGCATTGCAAGTCAGCGTCATGGCCGGCATCCGCAGCGAAAGCATCGTGGCTGCCAGCGGCACTGACCACGTGGTGCGCGCCATGCCCAATACGCCGGCGCTCATCGGCCAGGGCATCGCCGGCTTGTTTGCGCGGCCTGTGGTGAGCTTGGTTGCGCGGCAGGATGTCGAAGCGCTGTTTGCGCCCACTGGCCAGACGCTGTGGGTTGAGCACGAAGCCGACCTGGACGCGGTGACGGCCTTGTCGGGCTCGGGCCCGGCCTATGTCTTCTACTTTCTCGAAGCCATGATGCAGGCTGCCGTCGAGATGGGCCTGACGCCTGAACAAGGCCGGCTGCTTACGCAAAGCACCTTCGCCGGCGCGGCGGCGCTGGCGCAGCAAAGCCCGTTGTCGCCCACCGCCTTGCGCGAGCAGGTCACGTCCAGGGGCGGCACCACGTTTGCGGCCATCAGCTCGCTGGAGCAGAGCGGCGTGAAGGCAGCGTTCGTGCAGGCGCTGCACGCAGCGCGCGAGCGGGCGGCGGAGCTGGGTCGGGCCTGATCGGGCTGGTGACGTGTGGCTGGTGGCTGGCGGCTGTTGAGCCGCAGCTCGAGTCGGGGGTCCATGGCAGCCGTTGCCCGGTGCCCCCCCCTATACTGGTTCGTGACCCCCGGCGCTGCACAACCGCTGCACAACCGCCACCCATGCCACCTGACAACCACACCTTTGTTGGCCGCTCGCTCGGGCGCTATCAGCTCTTGCGTGTGCTGGGCCGTGGCGCGATGGGCGTCGTGTACGAGGGCCTCGACACGCGGCTGGCGCGCACGGTGGCCATCAAGACGGTGCAGCGCAGTTTTCTGGCCGACGAGGCCACGGCGGCTGACTATGCGGCCCGCTTCGAACGCGAGGCCCAGGCTGCAGCCCGCCTGCACCACCCGCACATCGTGGCGCTGTTCGACTTCGGCGAGCAGGACGATGTGTCGTACATCGTCATGGAATACATCCGCGGTCATGAACTGGCGCAGGCCTTCCGCGACGGCGAGCGCTTCACGCTGCCGCAAGTGCAGCGCCTGATGGCGGAGCTGCTGGACGCGCTGGGCGCGGCCCACGAACACGGCATCGTGCACCGCGACGTGAAGCCGGCCAACGTGCTGATCGACGACCAGGGCCGCGTCAAGCTGGCCGACTTCGGCGTCGCGCGGGTGGTCGACAGCACCCAGGACCGCACCATGCCGGGCACCATGGTGGGCACGCCCAGCGCCATGGCACCCGAGCAGATCCTGGGGCTCTCCGTGGGTTCGCGCACCGACATCTTTTCAGCCGGGCTCATCTGCTACCAGCTGCTCACCGGGCAGCGCCCTTTCGCGGGCAGCGGGCCTTTCGGCGTGCAGCGGGCCATCGTGCACGATGAACCCCAGCCGCCCTCAGCGATCAATGCCGAGTTGCCTGCGGCGGTGGATGCGGTGGTGGCGCGCGCCTTGGCCAAGAAACCCGAGCATCGGTACGAAACGGCCGCGGCTTTTTCGGCGGCATTGTCGGCGGCGCTGATGCCAGCAGCGACCGCTGCGCTGGCACCAGCGCTCGTGCCCGCGCCGGCCGGTCAAGCTGCGGCGGTGGATGGCGCCAGGCCCGCATCCGCGCTCGATGCAGCACTTGCTTCGGCGGGCGTGGACTTTGACCTGGACCTCGACCCTGCCGTCAGCGCAGCGCCGCCAGCGGTGCCGGCGCAAGGGCCACCGCACGGTCTGCAGCAGGGCTTCGCGCCCGCGCCGCCGGGATTGCCAGCATCGCCGCCATTGCCTCCGCCACCGCCACGGCCACCGCCACTGCGAAAATGGGCGTTGCCCGTGGGGCTGGCGGTGGCGGCAGTGGTGTTGGTGGGCGCAGGGTCCTGGGCCCTGCGGCCACGGCCGGCAACGCCTGGAGCGGCGGCGCCCACCCCGCCCGCCGCGCAACGGCCGGTGCCAACGGCCCCAACGGCCGCAGCGGCCGCAACGGTTCTTCAGGCCCCAGCGGCGCCAGCGCCGGCTCCGGCCGTGGCCACGAAGGTTGTGCCCGAGGTGTTGCCGACGTTGGCACCCATCGCTGCGCCAGCCGGCTCGGTGAGGAACGCGGTGCCGATTGCGGCCCCACCCGCGGCCCCACCCGCGGCCCCACCCGCGCCCAACCCGCCGGCTCTTGCTTCACCAGCGCCAGGTTCGCCCGTAGCCGGGCCTGCTGCTGCAGCTGTCGCAGCGCCGCGCCCGGCGCCGGTCCGTGCCGCCGACAGCAACCCGCGACCGCCTGCCGATGCGCGCTGCGCGGAGCTGCTGTCGCGCATCCAGCTGGGCGACAGCCTCACGCCCGAGCAGACCACGCTGTTTCACACGCGCTGCGCGCGCTGAGCGTGACAAGCGCTGCTCGCGTTGAACATGACACGCGCTGCTCGCGCTGAGCACGACACGCGCTGCTCGCGCTGAACGCCACACGCGCTGCGCGCACTGATCGGCCCCCAAGTCCTTGGTCTGGTCATCCGGCCCCGATGGGCATACGCTCGTGCAGCCCGCCGGGCATCAGGAGACGACATGAACAGAACAGCATCACGCCAAGCGGTTGTGGTCGACCGCCGCCGGGGCCCGGGGTCTTTTTCGCTCGTCGCAGCGGCCGCGCTCGCTGCCTTCATGGCGCTGCTGCTGTTGGGCTGCGGAGCGGCTCCGGGTGTGGCGAGCGCGCCCTCGCCAGCGGCACCCGCGACGCCCGGGGCCGCGCCGGCAGCTGGCCAGTCTTCGGTCGCGGCAGCCGCACCGGCGGTTGCGCCCACTGCTGCGCCGGCGCCTGCAGCTGCGCCACCGCCGCCGGTGCTGGCCTTCGACGACGCCGTGATGGCTGCGGCCACCACGCTGCTGGGCCGCGCGCAGTTGCCGCCCGACACCACGTTCGACCTCGTCATCGACCCGCTGATCGACGGCGTCAGCGGCACGCAGACACAAGCCACGCGGGCGATGGGCACGCGCATCGTCAAGATCATCAAGGAGGGTTACCCGCGCTACGTCGTGCAGCCCTTCAACACCGAGAACGTCAAACGCGCGCCGCTGTTGCTGGTGGGTACTTTCACGGGCGTGAACGGCGAACGCAAGACCGAAGGCAAGCGCGAGGCCTTTCGCATCTGTCTGGCGTTGGCCGACCTGAAG
>JBBQMM010000460.1:0-3825 GCA_038328935.1 Burkholderiales bacterium | reverse complement strand
CCGTCACCGTCAGCGGTGGCAGCGGCGAACTGAGCCGCGATGGCTACAACGTCTTCGCGACACTCGATGTGCAAAAGCTCGACGCCCTGCGCAGCACCCAGCGCGCCTTCATCCAGGAGCGCCCGCTGGCCGAGACCGTGCCCTACTACCTGTCCAGCCGCCCCTATCCGGGCAATATCCGCCTGTCGGGCAGCGGCGGCACGCGCACGGGGCAACTGGCCGCCATCAACGGCGCGGGCTACACCTTCAACGGCGCGCCCTACAACCAGCGCACGATCAATCTGTTCGCCCCCGCCTGCAACCCGCCCGCCTCGGTCTACACCGCCCTGGTCGGCACGCAGGCCTGCGGCTACGACTACATGTCCGACACCGAGCTCTACCCCAAGTCGGACAAGATCTCCTTCCTGACACGCGGCGTGCTCGATGTCGGCGCCGGACGGCAGGTCTTTGCCGAGGTGATGCTGGCCAAGTCCGAGACGCTGTATGTGCTCTCGCCCAACCCGACCACCGTCGGCGGCGTCAACTGGTCGGCCATCAACGCCTTCTTGCCCAAGCCGGTGACGAGCACGCCCGCGATCGAGATCCGCTTTCGCGCCACCGAGGCCGGCAATCGCAGCAACGAGGTCACCAGCGATGCCCAGCGCTTCGTTGTCGGCACCACCGGCACCTTGAATATGGCCGGCGGCGCCTGGGACTACACGGTCGGTGCCAGCCACGCGATCAACACGGTGGAAGACCGCTACGTCAACGGCTACTTCAAGTTCAACGAATTCGCGGCAGGCGTCAGAGCCGGCCAGATCAATCCGTTCGGCCCCTCGCCTGCGGCCGGCAAGACCCTGATCGACTCGCTGCGCGTCGACGATGTGGCACGCAAGAGCGAGGGTGCGACCTCCGGTATCGACGCCAAGCTCACCGGCACGCTGGGTCAACTGGCCGGCGGTGACATCGGCGTCGCCTTCGGCGCCGAGCTGCGCCGTGAGACGCAGAAGTTCACGCCCTCGGCCCTGCTGGTCAGCAACAACATCGGCGGCGACCGCGACAGCAGCGGCACCAGCCCTGCCCTGGTCAGCACCAGCAATGGCCGCAACATCGTCTCGGCCTATACGGAACTGGTGGCACCGCTCACCAAGGAGCTTGAAATCCAGGCCGCCCTGCGCGCCGACCACTACGAAAAAGTCGGCAGCTCGATCAACCCCAAGCTGGGTGTGCGCTGGCAGCCGAGCAAGCAAGTGCTGGTGCGCGGCTCGGCCGGCACGGGCTTTCGCGCCCCGTCCTTCAGCGAGCTGTACCGGCCGACGTCCTACGGCACCAGCCCGGCCTTCCTGTACGACAAGCTGTATGACTCGTTCGAGCAGTACCCGACCGAGAAGATCGCCAACCCGGATCTGAAGCCCGAGAAGAGCCGCCAGTTCTCGGCCGGCATCGTCTTCGAGCCCAGCCGTGATGCCAGCGTCAGCCTGGACTACTGGGCGATCAAGAAGACCGACGTCATCAGCGACCTGACCGGCAAGATCATTCTGGAGAACCCGACCCGCTACGCCGCCTACATCAAGCGCGGCTCCGACGACTTTCCGACCCTGATCCTGCGCAAGGAAAACCAGGGCGGTCTGAAGACCTCGGGCATCGACCTGGAAGCGCGCTGGCGCTCGGCGGCGACGGCGGCGGGCAGCTTCGGCCTGAACCTCAGCGGCACCTATGTGATCGAGTACAAGCGCCAGTTCGGCAATGGCGAGGCCTATGTCGAGAATGCCGGCCGCTTCTTGCAGGATCAGACGATTCAGCGCTGGCGCCACCGCATCTCGATGGACTGGGACTTCGGCCCCTTGAGCGCCAGCCTGGGCAACTCCTACTTCTCGGCCCACACCGACGACAGCTACCTGCCCGACACCGAGCCGCGCAAGGTCAAGGCCTACCAGCTGTGGGACTTGAGCGCCAGCTACAAGGTCAACAAACAGTTCAAGCTGCGCGCCGGCATTCAGAACCTCTTGAACGTCGACCCGCCGTTCAGCAACCAGAGCTACTACTTCCTGTCGACCTACGACCCGACCTACACCGACCCGCGCGGCCGCACCTACTTCGTCAGCGCGAACTACTCGTTCCGCTGATCGTCACCGCGGCAGTGCAAGGCCAAGTCCCACGCGGGGCTTGGCCTTTTTTCATGGGCACGCCGCTGACGACGCAGCAAACGTCCGGCCGCGGCTTCGCCCCCCCGGTAGGGCTGCCATTGCCACCCCGGCCCCGGCGGGCCACGACGGCTACCCTGTAGCTGCCGGTGGCATACGCCAACGCTCAGGCGGCCAGGCGCAGCGCCTCGATCAAGCCGGCGACATTGCTCACGGCCAGCTTGCTATAGATCGATTGAAGATGGTTTCGCACCGTCGCCGGGGCGCGATACAGCCGCTGCGCGACCTGCTTGTGGGTATATCCTTGCGCCGCCAGCAAAGCCACCTCCCGTTCACGGGGCGACAGTGCATCGGCAAGGCAACGCGGCCGTCCGCGCAAAAACAACAGGCCGTGCTGGGCCTGCCCGCGCACCACCAGCGTGGTGCCTGCATGCTCATGCGCTCCAAGCAACAGCGGCTTCAGCAGCGCCGGTGGCAAAGCGCCGCCGTGCCAGCCGGGCCACTCGGTGCGCAACATGGCATTGAACTGCGCGTCGGCGTGGTACACGGCCCCACGCAGGTCGGCCACGGCCAAGCCGCGTGGCAAGCCGGTGGCGGCCGGTGCCCAACTCTGCAAGTGGGTGGCGCGGTTGAAGGCCAGCGCCTGCATCAGGTGGGGCCGCAGGAGCTCCAGCCATCGGCGCTCGTGCTCCTGGCCCTGCGCGTCTTGATCCGAGCGGAACAGCGAGATGGCGTGCACGAACCGGGTCGTGGGGTCGGTCGAAGCGGTGATGAAGATGTTCTCGTGCCCATGGCGGCGCAGGAAGTCACGCAGCCCCGCGTCATGCGCGGTGGATTGCGTGTGAAACAAGCCCGTGGCGTGACGGTGCTCCAGCACGGCCTGCGCCGCTGTGTCGTGGGCTTTGTGCTGCTCATAGTCCAGCAGCATCTCGGGCGAGGAGCGATGCAGGTGGATGGTGTGAATGTCCACGCCCGTGGATGTCATCGTCGCCGTGCCCCACATCGACGAGTCGAATGGCACCACCGGCTTGATGTGCTCCAGCGCCGCGTCCTGGAACGCGTCAAGGGGCGCTTCATGGGCCAGGCGGTATAGCGTCAGCAAGAGACCACTGAAATCGGACAGATCGGCTGCACGCATCGAGAAGAGAAATAGTCGTCGCTAAGTTTAGGGCCAAGCCAGACAAACGGCCGCTCGGATTGATGCAATTGCACCACCCAGGAAGACTGGTGCGCGCACCGACAATCAAGGCGGCACTACGTGCAGGCTTGGCGGGTTCGGGGTGACCGGCCGACCGCGGCGGCCCGCGGTTCCCAGTTGCGGCGACCAGGACGCACCCGTTTCAGGTGCAAGGTCGACCCAGCACTACTTCATCACCATCGCTGCTGCGCGCGGCACTCAGTTCCAAGCTCGGAACCGATCAGTGCCGCAAGGCTGTCTCGACGGATTCTGCAGACGTCCCTTTGGAGTTCAATGCCCATGTTCAAACCTTCCTGGATCCGCCCCGCCCTGACGGGCCTGTTGTTGAGCAGCCTGCTGGGCTGCGGCGGGGGCGGGGGCGGCGCCGAAGGCGGCGAAGGCGGCGACAAAGGCGGCGCCGGCAGCCTGGCGACGGCGCTACCACCCGACACCACGGGCACCCTGTTCGGGCGGGTTCTGGCGCGCGGCAGCAATGCGCCGCTGCCCAATGCCACCGTGACGGCA
>JBBQMM010000459.1:0-3829 GCA_038328935.1 Burkholderiales bacterium | reverse complement strand
GCCGTGGCCGCCGCCCACCCCGAGGTGTCGCGCTGGTTGCTGACTTCAATGGCCGCCAGCGTGCTCCGACTGACCAGCGATGTGCATGATCTGCTGGCCAAGGACGTGATGGCGCGCTGCGCCGGCTGGCTGCTGGATTCGCTGAGCAGCAGCGAAGACCCGCACGAGCTGGTGCTGCACCAGCACAAGCGCTTTATCGCCTCGCAGCTGGGCACCTCACCCGAGACCTTCTCACGGACCCTGCGTCAGTTGCGCGAGATCGGCGCGGTGGAAATCGACCGCTACCGCATCCGGGTCCATGATGTGCCTGCGCTGCGGCGCCTGTCGGGCCGCGCACCGCTGGACGGCCATCCAGCTTGATTTCCGTCAAGCAACATTCGCCCCCGCGCGGCTAGCATCGTCGCATGCAAGCACGCCAAAGCCTCGCCTTCAAGCTCACCGCCAGCGGGGTAGCTTTGCTGGTGCTGGCCTTGACCTCGATCGCGCTGACACTTTGGGTGACTTGGCAGCTTGAAGGCGGTGCTGCGGCGGTCAACGAGGCCGGCCGCATGCGCATGATGACCTACAGCATGGCCCTGGACATCTCCACCGGCCAGCGCAACGGGCTGGCGCAGCAAGCCGCAGCACTGGACGCCACGTTGGACCTGCTGCACAGCGGCGATCCCTCACGCCCGCTGTTCGTGCCCTCGGGCGAAGCCTCGCGGCGCGAGCTGGCCTTGGTGCGCCAGCAATGGCTGGGCCTGCGCGAGGCCTGGCTGGGCCAGCGCACGCCGGTCACCCCCGGCCAGGTCGAGGCCATGGTGGAGCAGATCGACCAATTCGTGACCGTGATCGAACAGCGCCTGTCCTACTGGACGGCGGTGCTGAGCGGCTTCCAGCTGGCGCTGATTGCCCTGGCCATCGGCAGCGCGCTGATGCTGCTCTATGCCAGCCAACTGATGGTGCTGGATCCGCTGAGACGCCTGGGCCAGGCGCTCGGCGCCATCCGCGGCGGCGACTTCGGCACCCGGGTCACGGTCCGCGCCGATGACGAATTCGGCGAACTGGCGCTCGGTTTCAATGCCATGGCCGCGCGCCTGCAATCGCAATACGCCGAGCTCGAAGACAAGGTGCGCGACAAAACCGCCAAGATCGAGGCCCAGCGCCAGCGCCTGGGCTCTCTGTACGAGGTCAGTGCCTTCATCGCCGAGGCCGAGAACCTGGACGATATGGCACGCGGCTTCGTCAGCAAGATCCGCCGCATCGCCCGCGCCGACGGCGTGGCGCTGCGCTGGTCGGACGCCGCCAACAAGCGCTATCTGCTGCTGGCCCAGGAGGGCTTGCCGGCCAGCTTCATGCACGAGGAGCAGTGCGTGCCCAGCGGCGACTGCCATTGCGGCCAGAGCGCGGCCACCGCACGCACCCGCGTGATCGCGATCCATGCCGAGCCGGGACCGCATGGCCTGTGCGGACGCGCCGGGTTCGAAACGCTGCTGACCGTGCCGGTGAGCCTGCACCACCACATCCACGGCGAGATCGACCTGTTCTTCCGCAGCCCGCAAGCCATCTCGAAAGAGGACCAGTCCCTGGTCGAACTGCTGGCCAGCCACCTGGCCGGTGGCATGGAGGGCCTGCGCGCCGCCGCCTCGGAAAAGGAGGCCGCAGTGGCCAGCGAGCGCAGCCTGCTGGCGCAGGAGCTGCACGACTCGATCGCGCAGTCACTGGCCTTTCTGAAGATTCAGGTGCAGCTGCTGCGCGGCGCGCTGCGCAAGGGCGATGCGCCGGCCACCGAGCGCAGCCTGGCCGAGATCGAAACCGGCGTGCTCGAAAGCTACGGCGATGTGCGCGAACTGCTGATGCATTTCCGCACCCGCGTGGACATCGAGGACATCGAGCCAGCGCTGCGCACTACCTTGCAGAAGTTCGAGCACCAGACCGGCCTGAGCACCGAGCTGCAAACCGAAGGCCATGGCGTGCCGCTGCCGCCCGACATCCAGATCCAGGTGCTGCACGTGATTCAGGAAGCGCTGTCCAATGTGCGCAAGCATTCTCAGGCCAGCCATGTGCAGCTGCGAGTGCAGCAGACGCCGCAGTGGCGCTTCGAGGTGATCGACGACGGCACCGGCTTCGACCCCACCCCCGATCCCGGCGAAAGCCATGTGGGCATGCGCATCATGCGCGAACGCGCCCAGCGCATCGGCGCCGAACTCAGCGTGCACTCGGCGCCGGGCGCGGGCACGCGGGTGCTGATCAGGGTGCCGCAGAGCCTTGGCACCGAGGAGCCGAAGACCGATGAAAACGCCCTTGCGACTGCTGGTCGTTGACGACCATTCACTGTTCCGCCGCGGCTTGATCGCGCTGTTGTCGCAGCACGAGAATCTCACCGTGGTCGGCGAGGCCGGCGACGCCAGCGAAGCCCAGCGACTGCTTGCCGCGCTGCAGCCCGATGTGCTGCTGCTGGACAACCACCTGCCCGGCGTGCGCGGCGTCGATGCGCTCCCCGGCCTGCGCGAGGCCGCGCCGAAGACCCGGGTGCTGATGCTGACGGTGAGCGAAGACGAGGCCGACCTGGCCCAGGCTTTGCACGCCGGTGCCCAGGGCTATCTGCTGAAAACCATCGATGGCGACGCGCTGCTGGCCGCCATCGAGGCCTGCGCGCGCGGCGAATCGGTGATCAGCCCGGAGCTGACCGGCAAGTTGGTGACGGCCTTGCAAAGCGCCATGCGGCCGGCACCGGCCGCTGCGGCGGCGCTGGCCGATCCGCTTGAGGTACTGTCGCCGCGCGAACGCGACACCTTGCGCGAGATCGCCCGCGGCGCCAGCAACAAGGAGATCGCCCGCACTCTGGAGATTGCCGAGACGACGGTGAAGATCCATGTGCAGCACATCTTGCGCAAGCTCAATCTGAGCTCGCGCGTGCAGGCGGCGGTATTTGCCAGCGAGCGCGGGCTGTTGCCGCAGCAGCGCTGATCAGGCCAGCGCCTCGTACAGCTCGACGAACTGCTGCGTCAGCTTGTGGCGCGGGTCCAGATGGATCATCGGCCGCGACAGCTCGTGCGACTCCTTCATCTTCACGCTGGAGCTCAGATAAGGCTGCAGCACTGGCAGGCCCTCGTCGATCAGCTCCTGCACCGTACGCTGGGGCAGCACCGCACGCGGCTGGAACTGATTGACGACGATGCCCTCCACCGTCAGCCCCTTGTTGTGGTCGGACTGGATCTCGGTCACGCTCTCCAGCAGGCTGTACAGCGCGCGGCGTGAGAAATCGTCGCAGTCGAACGGGATCAGGCAGGTCTCGGCGGCGATCAGCGCCGAGCGGGTGTAGAAGTTCAGCGCCGGCGGCGTGTCGATCCAGATCTGGTCGTAGTCCTCGCCCAGCTCGACCAAGGCGTCGCGCAGCTTGTAGATCTTGTAGCGGCTCTCCAGCTTGCCATGCAGCTCGTCGAGCAGCGGGCTGGAGCCCATCAGGTGCAGGTTTTCCCAGGGCGTGGCGACGATGAAGTCGCTGGTCTTGGGTGCACGCACACTGAACTTCAGCGTCGTCTCCAGGAACTCGGCCGCGCCGGGCTGCGGCTCGTCGGCGGCGTCGCCGAGCAGGTAGCGGGTGCTGTTGCCCTGGGGGTCCAGATCGACGACCAGCGTACGCTGGCCCTGGAATGCGGCTATCGCCGCCAGGTTGGAGGTGATGGTGGACTTGCCCACCCCGCCCTTCTGGTTGAAAACGACGCGTCGCATGATGATCCCGGCAGCTGCAATAGGCCTATTGTGCACCGCAACATTTATACTGGGCATGTCAGCTGCGCGCGGCCGGATCTAAGTCATTGCGGGCTGGACCTGTCGGGTACTCCCG
>JBBQMM010000458.1:0-3830 GCA_038328935.1 Burkholderiales bacterium | reverse complement strand
TTGCTCGTGGACACGGGACTTCTTGCCGCGACCCACGGTCTTGCCCACGTTGATCCAGTTAGCCGCCTTGTACGACGTGCCGCGGTGGCGCTCGGTTTCGACGAAGGTTTCGAGCAGCACAGGCTTGAAGCCATAACGCTGTTGCCAGTCGATGGGAAGCTGGCGGTTGACGATGGACAGGATCTTGGAGGCCAGGCCTTTGAAGCGCCGTGATAATTGGCATATGGAACCGGCCCTGCTTGCACAGCCTTTGGTCGCGCACCGTGATGCGATCGCCGGGCTTTGCCGCCATTTCGGCGTTGAGAGGTTGGAGGTCTTCGGCTCTGCGGCCGATGGGCGTTTCGATCCGCAGCGCAGCGACTTCGACTTCATCGTCCACTTCGCGCCGGCCCCGCCGCCTTGCCAGGGCTCGCTGGGGCGGCGTTTCGTCGGCCTTGCCGAGGCGCTGGAGGCCTTGCTTGCGCGGCCAGTCGATCTGATGACCGACAAGCCCATGACCAACCCTTACCTTCGCCGTACGGTGAACGCATCTCGCCGATTGCTCTATGAACGACCGGCTGCACAAGCATTTGCTTGACGCGATGCAGGCAGCGCAGGCGGTGCTCGAGTTCCTGGGCGACGCTGACGGTGTGCGCCATGCAAACGACCGCCTGTTGCGCCGGCAGTCGAACGTCAGTTGACGGTGCTGGGCGAGGCGGCCAGACGGGCGCTTGACGAAGACCCGCCGCTGCGCACTCGTTTGCCCGACTTGGCCTACGCGGTAGGGCTGAGAAATCGGCTGGTTCACGGTTATGACTCAGTCGACGACGAGATCGTCTTCGACACCGCACGGTCCGACTTGCCCGGTCTGGTCCGCGACCTTGGCGAGCTGCTGCCACAAGCCGACGTGCCAGCGCCGCCCTGAACCAAGCGGCGTGACCCGCGCTGCACTTCAACACCTGGCCCGCGGACGAACTTTCAAACTCGGCGACAGCCGCAGGTGCCTTCCTGTTGCCACCTCCATGCGCAGGCAGCCAGGCCAGGTCATGCTGACCCTGGGTGGATGCCGTTGCACCGCTGTGCGATGCACAGCCCTGCGATAACCCGCTCGATCTACACTTTGCGCCATCACAGCACCGGGGGCGCGCATGGGCAACGCTGCAGAAAACCTGACACTTTCGGCCGCCGACTTCCTGGCTTGGGAGGCCGCGCAGACCCTGCGCCACGAGTTTGTACGTGGCGAGGTTTTTGCCATGGCCGGCGCGGGCGAGGTGGATGTCACGGTTGTGGGCAATGTCTACATGGCCCTGCGCCAGCACCTGGCCGGCAGCCCCTGCCGCACGTTCATCACCGACATGAAGCTGCGCGTGGAAGCTGCCGACGCGTACTTCTACCCCGACGTGATGGTGACCTGCAGCGCAGCCGACACGGCCGACCCGCTGGTCAAGCGCGAGCCGGTGCTGCTGGTGGAGGTGCTCTCGCCGGCCACCGCGGCTTACGACCGCGGCGATAAATTCGCGGCCTACCGCCACCTGATCAGCTTGCGCGAATACCTGGTGGTGGACACCGATACGCGGCGTTGCGACTTGTACCGCTTGGGTGACGACGGCTTGTGGGTGTTGCATCCGTCCGAGGCTGGACAGGGCGTGCAGCTGGCGTCAGTGGCCTTGGACCTGGGCGCAGCGGCGCTGTGGGCTGAGCTGCCTGCGTTGGCGTGAGGCAAAGCGAAACAGGCGCCTTTCGGCGCCTGTTGTTCCGGACCTTTACAGCCCCACCGCTGCCTTAAGGTCAGCTACCTTGTCGGTTCGCTCCCACGTGAACTCGGGCTCTTCGCGGCCGAAGTGGCCGTAGGCGGCTGTCTTCTCGTAGATCGGCCGCATCAGGTCCAGCATCTGGATGATGCCCTTGGGGCGCAGGTCGAAGACTTCGGCAACGATGGCCGACAACTTGTCGTCGGTCAGCTTGCCGGTGCCTTCGGTGTAGACCGTGATGTTCATCGGCCTGGCCACGCCAATGGCGTAGGCCACCTGCACCTGGCACTGCTTGGCCAGGCCGGCAGCCACCACGTTCTTGGCCACATAACGCGCGGCGTAGGCGGCGCTGCGGTCGACCTTGGAAGGATCTTTGCCCGAAAAGGCGCCACCACCGTGCGGGCAGGCGCCGCCGTAGGTGTCGACGATGATCTTGCGGCCGGTGAGGCCGCAGTCACCCTGCGGGCCGCCGACAACGAAGCGGCCGGTGGGGTTGATCAGGTACTTGGTGTTGGCGGTCAGCCATTCCTTTGGAAGCACGGGCTTGATGATCTCTTCACGCACCGCCTCGTAGAAGGCCTCGGTCATCTTGTGGCCCAGGCTGTACTCGGGCGCGTGCTGGCTGCTCAGCACCACGGTGTCGATGCTGTGCGGCTTGCCGTCCACATATCGCATCGTCACCTGGCTCTTGGCATCCGGTCGCAGAAACGGCAGCCGGCCGTCCTTGCGCAGCTGGGCCTGGCGTTCCACCAGGCGGTGCGCGTAATAGATGGGCGCGGGCATCAGTTCGGGGGTTTCGTCGCAGGCGTAGCCGAACATCAGGCCCTGGTCGCCAGCACCGGTGTTCAGGTGGTCGTCCGACGCGTGGTCCACGCCCTGGGCGATGTCGTTGCTCTGCTTGTCGTAGCAGACCATCACCGCGCAGCCCTTGTAGTCGATGCCGTATTCGGTGTTGTCGTAGCCGATGCGCTTGATGGTGTCGCGCGCCACCTGGATGTAGTCGACGTGGGCGTTGGTGGTGATTTCGCCGGCCAGCACCACCAGACCGGTGTTGCACAGCGTCTCGGCGGCCACGCGGCTGCGCGGGTCTTGCTTGAAGATGGCGTCGAGAATGGCGTCCGATATCTGGTCAGCCACCTTGTCGGGGTGGCCTTCAGAGACGGATTCGGATGTGAAGAGAAAGTCGTTCGCCACGGTGGGGCTCCTATCGGGTTGCAGTTACTGTTACGAGCGTTGACATCTGCGTCGTCGCCGGTCAGTACTTGCCTGGAGCCGCGGCGAACGCTTTAGCGGATTTGTTGAGCCTGGCCGGCCCGGGTGCTGTGTTGCCACAACGCTCTGACTGGCAAGCCCGGCGGCGCTGGTTATCCTTCGCGCCGCGATCGCCCCGCAAGTTGTCCTTTAACTCGGCGATGCCAGAAGTATAGGAAACATGCACCCTGCGTTGAAGTGGCTCTCGCGTCGACCGTTGCGGCTTTTGCACGCTGCGGGCGGCTGGTTGGGTTGGTTGCCTTACCTGCTGTCACCAAGTTACCGCTCGCGCCTGCGTCAGAACACGGCCACGGCCGGGCTCGACGCCCGCCAGCGCCGCGCCGCCGTGGCTGAAGCCGGCCGCATGGTGCTGGAGCTGCCACGGCTGTGGCTGCGGCCGCCCGCGCAGCCGATCGAAGACCCGCTGCAGTGGGACAACGCCGAGCTGGTGAGCGAACTGTTGGCACAGGGCCGGGGCCTGATGCTGCTGACGCCACACGTGGGCAGCTTCGAGATGGCGGCTCAGGCCTATGCACAGCGCTTCGGCGCCCAAAAGCCGATGACGGCGATGTACCGGCCGGCGCGCCAGCCCTGGCTGCGTGAACTGGAAGAGCAGGCCCGCGCCAGGCCCGGGCTGCTGACGGCGCCGGCCAATCTGGCCGGGGTGCGGCTGCTGATACGGGCGCTGCGCCGGGGTGAGACGCTGGGCATGCTGCCCGACCAGGTGCCGCCTGAAGGGCAGGGCGTGTGGCAACGTGTTTCCATTGCCCGTGCACTGTTAAATGATCCGGAATTATTACTCGCCGATGAGCCTACCGGGAACCTCGACCCGGAAACATCGGACGGAAT
>JBBQMM010000457.1:0-3858 GCA_038328935.1 Burkholderiales bacterium | reverse complement strand
CCCACGCAGACGATGGGCGTCACGCCACGCGCCAGCGCGGCCTGTGCCTTCTGCGCCACCAGGGCATCGCTTTCGGCGTGGTAGGCGCGGCGCTCCGAGTGGCCGACGATGGCATAGCGGCAACCCATTTCCTGCAACATGGCAGCGCTGATGTCGCCGGTGTAGGCACCCTGCTCATGCGATGAAACGTCCTGCGCGCCCCAGCGGATGTCGCCGCCGGCTAGCGTGGCGGCCACCTCGCTCAGATAGACGGCGGGCGGGCACACGGCCACGTCCAGCCCAAACGGCCGCGCCGCCAGCACAGCGGCCAGCAACTCGGCATTGGCCACTCGGCTGCCGTGCATTTTCCAGTTGCCCACCACCAGCTTGCGTCGCATGTTCAGTTTCCTTCCCAGGTGAGCACGATCTTGCCGACGTGGGTGCTCGACTCCATCAGCGCGTGCGCTTGCGCCGCGTGATCAGCCGCGAAGACCTCGTGAATCACGGGTTTGACGCGGCCGCTTTCCAGCCACGGCCAGGCCTGTGCGAGCAGCGCCTTTGCGATTTCGGTCTTGTAGGCCACGGTGCGCGGGCGCAGCGTGGAGCCCGTGATGGACAGGCGCTTGCGCAACACCAGGCCGACGTCGATGTGGCTCTTCGTGCCGCCCTGCACTGCAATGATGGCCAGGCGGCCGTCTTCCGCCATGCATTCGATTTCACGCGCCACGTAGTCACCCGCCACCATGTCGAGCACGACGTTGGCGCCCCGGTTGCCCGTCAGCCGGCGCACCTCGGCGGTGAAGTCCTGCGTGCGGTAATTGATGGCATGGTCGGCACCGATGGCCAGGCAGGCGGTGCATTTGTCGTCACTGCCTGCCGTGACGATGACCGTCGCGTCCAGCGCCTTGGCCAATTGAATGGCAGTCACACCAATGCCGCTGGAGCCGCCCTGCACGAGCAGGGTTTCGCCGGTCTTGAGGCCGGCAATCTGGAACACGTTCTGCCAGACGGTGAAGAAGGTCTCGGGCAGGCTGGCGGCCTGCACCATGGAAAAACCCTTGGGCACCGGCAGACACTGGCCTGCTGGCGCCACGCAGAACTGCGCATAGCCACCCCCAGCCACCAGCGCGCAGACCGGGTCGCCCACGGCCAGGCCGGCCGCGGCCAGATCTTGCGGCGCACCGGCGGCCACGGTGCCTGCGATCTCCAAGCCCGGCAAGTCGGAGACGCCCGGCGGCATCGGGTACAGGCCTTTGCGTTGCAGCACATCGGGGCGATTGATGCCCGAAGCCTGCACCGCAATCAGCAGTTCACCCGCACGCGGCTCGGGCATGGGCCTGTCACAGGGCCGCAAAACTTCGGGCCCGCCGGGTGCGGTGATCTCGATGGCACGCATGGCTGTCTTCGCTTGCAGGAGTCGCTACGGCGCGCGCCGTTATTCGGGCTGACGCGGTGTGTCAGACACCGGTGCTGCCACCACGCCGGCGTCGCCACCTTCGGCCGGCGCTGCGTCACGGCGGGGGCGGTCGTCACGGTCGTTGCGGTCACGACGCGGACGGTCGTCACGGTCACGTCGCGGCGGGCGATCGCCACGGTCGCCGCGCGGCTCGTAACGCTCTTCGGGCATGCCTTCAGGCCGCTCGAGCAGCGCCTTCATGCTGAGCTTGATGCGGCCCTTCTCGTCGGTCTCGAGCACCTTCACCTGCACCATCTGGCCCTCTTTGAGGAAGTCCTCAACCCGCTCCACACGCTGGTGCGCGATCTGGCTGATGTGCAGCAGGCCGTCTTTGCCGGGCAGGATGTTGACGAGCGCACCGAAGTCCAGAATCTTCGTGACCGCGCCTTCGTAGACCTTGCCGATCTCGGCTTCGGCGGTGATCTCGGCGATGCGCTTCTTGGCGTGTTCGGCCTTGTCGGCGTCGACGCTGGCGATGGTGATGGTGCCGTCTTCGCCGATGTCGATCGTGCAGCCGGTCTCTTCAGTCAGCGCGCGGATGGTGGCGCCGCCCTTGCCGATGATGTCGCGGATCTTTTCCGGATTGATCTTCATGGTGTACAGACGCGGTGCAAACTGGCTCACCTCGACCTTGGCGCCGCTGACGGCCTCCACCATCCTGGACAGGATGTGCAGGCGTGCTTCCTTGGCCTGCGCCAATGCCACCTGCATGATTTCCTTGGTGATGCCCTGGATCTTGATGTCCATCTGCAGCGCGGTGATGCCACCGTTGGTGCCGGCCACCTTGAAGTCCATGTCGCCCAGGTGATCTTCATCGCCCAGGATGTCGGTCAGCACTGCGAAACGATTGCCGTCCTTGATCAGGCCCATCGCGATGCCCGCTACGTGGGCCTTCATCGGCACGCCGGCGTCCATCAGCGCCAGGCAGCCACCGCACACGCTGGCCATCGACGATGAACCGTTCGACTCGGTGATTTCAGACACCACACGCAGCGTGTAGGGGAAATCTTCCTTGCTCGGCAGCGCGGCAATCAAGGCCCGCTTGGCCAGGCGCCCGTGGCCGATTTCGCGGCGCTTGGGCGTGCCCACGCGGCCGGTTTCGCCGGTGGCGAACGGCGGCATGTTGTAGTGCAGCATGAAGCGGTCTTCGTAGTCGCCCGCCAGCGCGTCGATGCGCTGCGCGTCACGCTCGGTGCCCAGCGTGGCGGCCACCAGGGCCTGCGTTTCGCCACGCGTGAACAGCGCAGAACCGTGGGTGCGCGGCAGCACGCCGGTGCGGATTTCGATGGCGCGCACGGTGCGCGTGTCGCGACCGTCGATGCGCGGCTCTCCGGCCAGAATCTGACCGCGCACGATACGGCTTTCGATTTCAAACAGCAGGCCTTCGACCTCGACCTTGTCGAAGACGGTGCCATCGGTCTTCAGCGCGGCCATCACGGTGGAGGTGACTTCGCGGCAGGCCTGCGTGCGGGCTTGTTTGCTGCGGATTTGATAGGCCGCGCGCAGCGGGCCTTCGGCCAGCTCGGTCACACGGGCGATGAAAGGCTCGTTCTTGGCCGGAGCCTGCCACTTCCATTCGGCTTTGCCAGCCTGGCGCACCAGGTCGTTGATGGCATTGATGGCGGCCTTGCCCTGCTCGTGGCCGTAGACGACCGCGCCGAGCATGACTTCTTCGCTCAGCTGGTCGGCTTCCGACTCCACCATCAGCACGGCCGATTCAGTGCCCGCCACCACCAGTTCCATCTTGCTGTCGATGAGCTGCGTCTTGCCCGGGTTCAGCACGTATTCGCCGTTGACATAGCCCACGCGCGCAGCGCCGATGGGGCCGGTGAACGGGATGCCGGAAATGGCCAGCGCCGCGCTGGTGCCGATCATGGCGGCGATGTCGGCCTGCACCTCGGGGTTCAGGCTCAGCACGTGCACCACGACTTGCACTTCATTGAAGAAGCCTTCGGGGAACAGCGGGCGGATGGGGCGGTCGATCAGGCGGCTGGTCAGCGTTTCGAGCTCACTCGGGCGGCCTTCACGCTTGAAGAAGCTGCCGGGGATCTTGCCGGCGGCGTAAGTCTTTTCGATGTAGTCCACGGTGAGCGGGAAGAAGTCCTGCCCGGCCTTGGCTTCGGTCTTCGCCACCACGGTGGCCAGCACCACGGTGTCGTCCATGCTGACCATCACGGCGCCGTTGCTCTGGCGCGCGACCTCGCCGGTTTCCAGCGTGACGGTGTGTTGACCCCATTGGAAGGTCTTGGTGATCTTGTTGAACATGCTCATGCGATGTCGTCCTGTGTGTTGAGGTGGGCAGCGTCATGCCATTCCAGTGATGCCCATGCGCCCGCCTCGGTGTGCGGGGTGTGGCGCCGTTGGAATGACACAGCAAATGCGGCCCTGGTTGGGAAAGTAGCCCGTGGAGAAGAGAAACGGGC
>JBBQMM010000456.1:0-3878 GCA_038328935.1 Burkholderiales bacterium | reverse complement strand
GCCTTCAGGCAGCCCGAGCACGGTGTCCACCATCTGGGCCACGCTCTGCGCCTGCAGTGCCAGCGCGTGGTCGGGGCAATAAGGCGTGCCGGCGCGCGCGTAAAGCAGGCGCAGGTAGTCGTGGATCTCGGTGATCGTGCCGACCGTGCTGCGCGGGTTGTGGCTGGTGGCCTTCTGCTCGATGCTGATGGCCGGCGACAAGCCTTCGATGACATCGACATCGGGCTTGTCCATCAATTGCAGGAACTGCCGCGCGTAGGCGCTCAGGCTCTCGACGTAGCGGCGCTGGCCTTCGGCATACAGCGTGTCGAAGGCCAGGCTGCTCTTGCCGCTGCCCGACAGGCCCGTGATCACCACCAGCGCGTGCTTGGGGATGTCGAGGTCGATATTCTTCAGGTTGTGTGTGCGCGCGCCGCGCACACGCAGGTCACGCGCCTCCAGACTCTCTCGCTGCGGGCGCGGTTCCAGGCTCTCGCGCGGCAGGTGCGCTTCCACTGCCGCGTGCGATGCGACAGGCGCCAGCGGCGCACGTTCTGCGCCTGGTTCACCAGCAGGCACCGACAAGCTGGAGGGTCGGTCGTCAGATGGCGGCGGCATGGGTGGGTTGGTCGAATGCAACCGGGCATGATAGCCGCCGCCCCCCGTTTCGTCTGTGGGTTCGTCTGTGGGTTCGTCTGTGCGCACACGTCTGGGCGCGAGCAGCTGATACCGCCCTGCCGCCGGCTGGCGGCGGTGCACGGTCGAAACGTTTCAGCGCTGGCCCGGCAGCGCCGGCATCGGCAGCGTGAGCAGGTGAAACGACAGCGCCTTGCCGTGCAGGTCCAGATTGAGGGTGTCGTTGACGCCGCCATCCAGCACATCGTCGAGCACGAAGTTCATGGCGCCCAGACGGGGCAGCAGGTAGCGCTGCACCTGCGTGGGTCGGCGGTGCGCAAAGTGCTCACGCACGCGCTCGACGGTGACATGCTGCACCAGCCAGTCGAAATGCGTCGCGTCGTAGGCGATGACGCTGATGTTGATGCGGCTGCCCTTGTCGCCGGTGCGCGCGTGCGCGAACTCGTAAAGCGTGTGCGCTTGTTGGTCTGCTTGCTGACATGCATGCGGGCCTGCTTGCTGGTCTGCCTGCCGGGCGGCGCCGCTCATGCCAGAAACTCGAATGCCGACGGCACGTCGTCGCGCGGCACCAGGCTGCTGCGCATCGACAGCCGCTGGCGCTTGTTCGTGCGCACGCCGCCGCCGCCGGCCGGGCCGCAGGTCCACAGGGCCGTCACCTCGCGCAACAGGCGGTCGACCACCGCGGCGTCTGCGTGCCGGCCGGCGACGCGCAGCCTGAGGTCTTGCACCATCACTGCGCCCGGTAATTGAGCCGAAAACTGCGCCCGCAACCAGCGGTTGCCGTCGTCACCCAGGATGCTCGCCACGCCGATGAGGTCGAAGCGCAGCGGCATGTCGGCGCCACAGCGCCGAGCCAGGATGTCCATCGCCAGCCGCGCACGCGCTTCGGCGTTCGGCCCCGCATAAGAAATCTCGGCTTCACCGAGCCAGCCTCCGTCGAAGAAAACACAGGCCTTCAGCGTGCCGGTGCGGGGGTGCCCGCGCACACCGCTCAAGCGCACGCGGTCGGGGCCCAGCTGCGTGAGCTCGGCCTCGGAGATGTCGGCCACCACGTCCGGCGTGAGGTAACGCGCGGGGTCGTGGATCTCGTACAGCAGCTGCTCCTTGACCGTGCGCAGGTCCACCAGGCCCCCCGTGCCCGCGGCCTTGGTGACGACACAGCTGCCGTCAGACGCAATCTCTGCAATCGGGAAACCCACGTCTTCGAGGCCCGGCACGTCCTTGCGGCCGGGGTCGGCGAAGTAACCGCCGCTGACCTGCGCGCCGCATTCCAGCAGATGCCCGGCCATCGTGCCACCGGCCAGCGCGTCCCAGTCCTCAGGGCCCCAGCCATGGTGGGCCAGGGCCGGCCCCAGCACCAGCGAAGGGTCGGCCACACGGCCCGTCACCACCACCTGGGCACCAGCGCGGATTGCAGACGCAATCTCGAAAGCGCCCAGGTAGGCGTTGGCGCAGACGAAGCGCGCCTCGTCCAGGTCGTCGCCCAAGGCCTGGCGCAGCGTGGCACGGTGCTCGCTGCCCGACAGGTCGTCGCCACTGACCACCGCTATGCGGGGCTTGGGCAGACCCAGCTCCTGCGCCAGTGCCGCAATGCGCCGCGCAGCGCCCCAGGGGTTGGCAGCGCCGAAGTTGCCGACGATGGTGATGCCGTGCTGCAGGCAGTCGGCCAGCACCGGGCGCAGTTCCAGGTCGAGCAGCGGCTCGTAGCCCTGGTCAGGCGCCAGCCGTCGGGCCAGCTGCGCGTTGGCCAGGGTGCGTTCAGCCAGCATTTCGAAGATCAGCGCCGCAGGCCCGCCACGCGCCAGCAGGGTCTTCACGACCGGGGCGGCGGCGTCGCAGCGGTCACCCGAGAAGCCGGCGCCACAACCCACGGCCAGGGGCTGCATCGTCGAGGGTTGAGCGGAAGCCATTCGGGCGGTCTATGCGGTTCGTGCGGCCGGTGCGGCCGGTGCGGCCGGTGCGGTCGCCGCGGTCGGTGCGGTCTTTGCCATCGGTGCCATCGGTGCGGTCTGTGCGGTCTGTGCGGTCTTTGCCATCGGTGCCATCGGTGCAGTCTGTGCGGTCTTTGCCATCGATGCCATCGATGCCGTCTGCGCCGGATGGCCGATCAAGCACCCAGCACGCGCAGGATCTCGGCGCCGTAGGCTTCGAGCTTCTTCGTGCCCACGCCGCTGATGCCGGCCAGCTCGTCCAGGCTGCCCGGGCGCTGCCGTGCCATCTCGGCCAGCGTGGCGTCGTGAAACACCACGTAGGCCGGCAGGTTGTGTTCACGCGCCACCTCGCCGCGCCAGGCCTTGAGTTGCAGAAACAGCACCGTGGCGGCTTCGTCCAGCGCCACTGGTGGCGGCTTGCCCGCTGACGGGCTGGGCGCTGCGCCTGCGCCGCCTGCGCCGCCTGCGCCGGGTGCTGCACTGCGCGCGCGGCCCGCCCTGGCGCCGCGCGCAGGCCGGGCCTCGCTGGGCACGCGCAGCCGCACCGGCACGTCGCCACGCAGCACTTCACGCGCGCTGTCGGTCAGCATCAGCGTGTTGTAGTCGCCTTCGGCGCGCACATGGCCCAGCGCAATCAGCTGGCGCAGCACCAGGCGCCACTGCTGTTCGCTCACATCGGCGCCGATGCCAAAGGTGGACAGGCTGGCATGGCCGTATTGCGCCACCTTGTCGGTGGCCTTGCCGCGCAGCACGTCGATCAAATGCACGACGCCGAAGCTGCGCGGGCCGTGGTTGTTTTGCCGGAAGCGGTAGATGCAGCTCAGCGCCTTGCGCGCGGCCTCGGTGGCGTCCCAGGTGGCCGGCGCGTTGACGCAGTTGTCGCAGTTGCCGCAACGCGCCGCCAGGCTTGCCTCGGTGGCCGCCCCCCCAGGGGGCTCGAGCCCGCGCGGGGAACCGGGATCGGCGTCGCCCTCCCGGTAGGCCTGCCCGAAGTACGACAGCAGCCGCACACGTCGGCAGTCATGTGCTTCGCTCAGCGCCAGCAGCGCGTCCAGCTTGCCGCGCTGCAGGCGCTTGAAATCTTCGCCCGCATCGCTGTCGTCGATCATGCGGCGCTGGTTCACCACATCGGCCAGGCCGTAGGTCATCCAGGCATCGGCGGCCATGCCGTCGCGGCCGGCACGGCCGGTTTCCTGGTAATAGCTTTCGATGTTCTTGGGCAGGTCCAGGTGCGCCACAAAACGCACATCGGGCTTGTCGATGCCCATGCCGAAAGCGATGGTGGCCACCATCACAGTAGCTTCGTCGCGCAAGAAGCGGTCCTGGTGGCGG
>JBBQMM010000455.1:0-3882 GCA_038328935.1 Burkholderiales bacterium | reverse complement strand
ACAACCACTACGACCACTGCGACGCGCCCACGTTGCAGGCGTTGAACGCCCAGCCCGGCGGGCCGCCGCTGTTTCTGGTGCCACTGGGCTTGAAGGCCTGGGCAGCGGAACTGGGCATCGAGCGCGTGCTCGAGATGGACTGGTGGCAAAGTCACCGCCTGGGCGCCGTGGAGGTGGTGATGACGCCAGTGCAGCACTGGTCGGGCCGCAGCTTGAACGATCGCTTGCAGACGCTGTGGGGTGGCTGGGCGGTGTTCGCGCCCGATGCTCATCTGTTCTTCGCCGGCGACACCGGCTACAGCCCCGACTTTGCCGACGTCGCCAAGCGTTTTGCCGACCGCCAGTCTGAAGGCGGCTTCGACATCGCGCTCATCCCGGTGGGCGCCTATGCGCCGCGCTGGTTCATGAAAGAACAGCACGTGGACAGCGACGAAGCCGTGCGCATGCACCACGACCTCGGCGCCAAGCGCTCGCTGGGCATCCACTGGGGCACCTTCGAGCTCACCGACGAGGCGCTGGACGAGCCGCCGCGCGCGCTGGCCCGGGCCCTGGCGCGCGCCGGGGTCGCACAGGACGAATTCTTCCTGCTCGCTTTGGGGCAGACTCGCAAGTTGCCACGGCGGGGCGCCGCACCCTGACCGGGCTTTGATCGCGGCGCCAGCTTCCGCTGCCCAGACATGTGGGCACTCCTGGCGCCCTTCGGTGCCGTCCTCAACCGCATGCTGGCCTGTCCAACGTTCAAGACTCCGATGCCCGAACCAAGCGCCTTCAGTTTTCTTGCCTTCCGTGTGATCGCGCTGGCGCTGGCCGCGGGCCTGGCGCCATTGCAACACGCCCATGCAGCGCCCGGCGCCGTGGTGGTCACGCCGCAGGTCAGGGCCGAATTGCTGGCGCACGCGCCGCAAGGTCTGGCAGCCGGCACACCGCTGTGGCTGGGTTTGAAAATCGAACACAAGCTGCACTGGCACACCTACTGGAAAAACCCCGGCGACTCCGGGTTACCGACCACCCTGGTCTGGTCGCTGCCGGCCGGTGTGCAGGCGGGCGACATCCAGTGGCCCACGCCGAGCCGGCTGCCGATCGGCCCGCTGATGAACTATGGCTACGAGGGCACGCTGCTGCTGGCCGTGCCGGTGACGCTGCCCGCCGGTTGGCAGGGCGAGCAACTGGACGTCAAGCTGCAGGCGCAGTGGCTGGTGTGCAAGGACGTCTGCATTCCGGAAGAGGGCGAGTTCTCGATCAGCATTCCGGCCCGGGCCGCCTCGGCCGGCCACCGTGAGCTGTTCGACGCCACCGCCGCACGCCTGCCGCAGCCAGCCCCAGGGGTGCAGGGCAGCGCCGAAGTGCAGGGCGCTGACCTGGTCGTGAAGCTGCGCGGCATGCCGGCGGCCTGGCAAGGGCAGGCGCTGGCGCTGTTCCCTGAGGCGGCGGGCTTGATCAACAACGCCGCCAGGCTGCAGCCACAGTGGCAAGGCGACCGCTGGACCGCACGCGTGCCGCTGGATGCGCAGCGCAGCGAGTCGCCGCTAAAACTGGCGCTGGTGCTCACCCGCGCGGGCGAGCCGGGGGGCCTGCGCGTAGAGGTGCCGGTGACGACACCGTGGCCAGTGGTGGCCCAGGCGCCGGCACTGCCCGCGCTGCAGGAACTGACGGCGCCCGGCGGCAGCGCGGCTGGGGGCTCGACGGCGACGCTGCCGGCGACCCTTCCAGCAAGCCCGCCAGCAACCGTGATGCCCACTTCCGGCGCTGCTACCACCAGCGCGCCTGCCACCAGCCTGCTCAGTGCTCTGCTGCTGGCCCTGGTGGGTGGCGCACTGCTCAACCTGATGCCGTGCGTGTTCCCGGTGTTGTCGCTGAAGGTGCTGGGCTTCGCGGCGCACCGCCACGACCGCCGCGCGCTGCTGGCCGGCGGGCTGGCCTACACGACCGGTGTCGTGCTTTCTTTCGTCGCCCTGGCCGGGCTGATGCTCGCGCTGCGCGCCGGCGGTGAACATCTGGGCTGGGGGTTCCAGCTGCAGTCGCCGCTGGTGGTGGCGGCGCTGGCGGCGTTGTTCACGCTGATAGGGCTGAATCTGGCGGGCCTGTTTGAACTCGGCACGGTGCTGCCCTCGAGCCTGGCCGCCGCACGGGCACGCCATCCGGTGGCTGATTCGGCGCTCACGGGCGTGCTGGCCGTGGCCGTGGCCTCGCCCTGCACGGCGCCTTTCATGGGCGCCGCGCTGGGGCTGGCGCTGGGCCTGCCGGCCTGGCAGGCGCTGCTGGTGTTTGCGGTGCTCGGGCTGGGCATGGCGCTGCCCTACCTGCTGGCCAGCGCCTGGCCGCCGCTGGCACGCGCGCTGCCGCGGCCGGGCGTCTGGATGGCGCATTTCAAGACGCTGATGGCCTTTCCGATGTTTGCCACCGTGGTGTGGCTGGTGTGGGTGCTGGGGCAGCAAGTGGGTATCGACGGCGTCGCCGCGGTACTGGGTGCGCTGCTGGCTTTGGCGTTTGCGGCCTGGGCCTGGGGCTCGCCCACGCTGGGCCGGCGCGGCCGCTGGGGCTTTGGCGTCGCAGCGACGCTGACGCTGGCGCTGGTCGGCAGCTGGGCCTGGCCGTCGCTGAGCGAGGCACCGAGCGGCCCAACCACCGGCACATCCACCGGCACATCCACCAGCACACCCACCGGCACATCCACCAACGCATCGCCCGCTGCGTCAGGCACGACCAGGAGTGACAGCGAAGGCTGGCAGCCCTGGTCGGCCACCGCCGTCGCGCGCGCCCAGTCCGAAGGGCGCAGCGTGTTCGTGGACTTCACCGCCGCCTGGTGTGTGACCTGCCAGGTCAACAAGCGCACGACCTTGGCCGACGCATCGGTACAAGCGGCGTTCGCTGCCAAGCAGGTGCTGCTGATGCGCGCCGACTGGACCCGGCGCGACAGCGCCATCAGCGCCGAACTGTCGCGCCTGCAACGCAGTGGCGTGCCGGTGTACGCGCTGTACGCGCCGGGTGCGGCCACCCCCGTGCTGTTGCCCGAGCTGCTGACGGTGGCCAACGTGCAGGCGGCCATCGCCGCATTGCCCAATCCATCTCCTTGATCTGTGCGCTGACTCACCCGCCGTCCTCACCGCTCACCCTCCCGCTGACCCCAACCGCATTGAAAGGCAGGTTCCCCGATGTTCACCTTCAAGTCGCTTAACCCGGCATTGAACACCGGCGCCGTCGGCGCCATCAGCGCCGTCGTCTTGGCACTGACCGGTGTGTTGAGCGCCCCCTCGTGGGCCGCCAACCCGGCCACCGTCGGCCAGCCGGCGCCCGCCTTCAGCGCCACCGACGCCAGCGGCAAGCGCGTGTCGCTGGCCGACTACAAGGGCAAGCACGTGGTGCTGGAATGGGTGAACCCGGGCTGCCCCTACGTGGTGAAACACTACAGCAGCGGCAATATGCAGGGCACGCAGAAGGAAGCCACCGCCAAAGGGGTGGTTTGGCTGGCGGTGAATTCAACCGCTGCGGAGCACGGCGACTACAAGGCGCCGCCGGCCATGGCGCAATGGATGCAGAACCAGAAGGCATCCGCCAGCGCCACGCTGATGGACGCCGACGGCAAGATCGGGCGCGCTTACGGTGCCCGCACCACGCCGCACCTGTACATCGTCGACCCGCAGGGCCTGCTGGTGTATGCCGGCGGCATCGACAACAAGCCCTCCTCCAACACCGCTGACATCGCCACCGCCACCAACCACGTGAAGGTGGCGCTGGGCGAAACACTGGCCGGCAAGCCCATCGCGCTGGCGACGACGAGGCCCTACGGCTGCAGCGTGAAGTACTCATCGATGTAAGGGCCGCTGCATGCAACGCCGGTTCCACCAGCTCGACGTCTTCAGCGCCACAGCGCTGAAGGGCAAC
>JBBQMM010000454.1:0-3884 GCA_038328935.1 Burkholderiales bacterium | reverse complement strand
GGGCAGGGGTGAGGGTGGAATGTGTGCCCGCATCCGGAATTGATCGGCTGCGTAAGCATTCACCCTCACCCCAGCCCTCTCCCTGTGAGGGAGAGGGAGTCATGCAGCAACCGCCGCCCTCTCTCTGGGAGGGGTGGGGAGTGAATGCAGCAACCGTCGCCCTCTCTCTGGGAGGGGTGGGGAGTGAACGCAGCAACCGCCGCCTCTCCCCGGGAGGGGGAGGGCGTGAATGCAGCAACCGCCGCCCTCTCCCTCGGAGGGAGAGGGCGCAAGACCGCTTGTTTCAACCACCATCTGTGAAGGCGCCATGACCACCACTGTCTTCGAAGCCCGTCGCATCATCACCATGCACCCGGCACGCCCCAGCGCCAGCCACGTCGCGGTTCGTGATGGCCGCATCCTGGCTGTCGGCGCGCTGGCCGATATGGTCGGCTGGGGTTCCTATGAACTGGATACGCGCTTTGCGCAGCAGGTGCTGATGCCCGGCCTGGTGGAAGGCCACAGCCATTTGATGGCCGGCACGCTGTGGCGTTATGTGTACTGTGGCTTCTTTGACGCCACCGACCCCGCCGGCCGCGTCTGGCCGGGCTTGAAGTTGCTGGACGCGGTGGTGGCTGCGCTGGCCAAGGCCGCGGCGGCGGGTGGCGATGGCCCGGTGCTGGGCTGGGGGTTCGACCCCATCTACTTCGGCGAGAGGCGCTGCAACCGTGCCGACCTGGACCGCGTCAGCAGCACCCGGTCGGTGGGCGTGCTGCATGCCAGTGGGCACATCCTGAACATCAACACGGTGGTGCTGCAGCAAGCGGCGCTGCTGCGCAGCGGGGTCGACCATCCCGGCATACCGCTGGGCACTGATAGCCTGCCCACCGGCGAGCTGAAGGGCCCTGAAGCGATGATGCCGGCCTTGGACAAGGTCGGCCTGAGCCGCAACTTCCTGGGTGGTGACGAAACCGGCATCCTCGACTTCGCGCGCCTGTGCGTGCGTGCCGGCGTCACCACCGCCACCGACCTGGCGGCCACGCTGGCCGACGAAGAGGTGGCCACGTTGACGCGCCTGACGAGCGCTGCGGACTACCCGGTGCGCATCGTGCCGCTGCTGCGCCTGATCGGCATGACGCCGGCCGCCGCCGTAGCGCGTGCACTGGTGCTGGCCGAGCGCAGCACCGAACAGCTGCGCCTGGGCCGCATCAAGGTGGTGGCCGACGGCTCCATCCAGGGCTTCTCTGCGCGGTTGCGCTGGCCGGGTTACTTCAATGGCAGCCCGAACGGCCTTTGGTACACCGCGCCCGAAACGATGCGCGAGGTCTACACGCTGGCGCTGAAGGCGGGTGTGCAGATCCACACCCACACCAACGGCGACGAGGCCACCGAGCTGGTGCTGGACTGCATGGCCGCCGCGCTGGCTGCCGTGCCGGCACCCGACCACCGCTATACGCTGCAGCACTGCCAGCTGGCCGACGACGCGCAGTTTCGCCGCATGCGCGCACTGGGCATGAACGTCAACCTGTTCGCCAACCACCACTTCTACTGGGGCGACCAGCACCGCGACGTCACCGTCGGCCGCGAGCGCGCCGAGCGCATGAACGCCACGCGCTCGGCGCTGGACAACGGCGTGCCGATGGCCATTCACAGCGACGCCCCCATCACGCCGCTGGGCCCCCTGTTCACGGCCTGGTGCGCGGTGCACCGCCTCACCGCCAGCGGGCAGGTGCTGGGGGAAAGCCAGCGCATCACCGTCGGCGAAGCGCTGCGCGCGATCACGCTGGGCGCCGCGCACACGCTGAAGCTGGACGGCGAGATCGGCAGCATCGAATGCGGCAAGCGCGCCGACTTCTGCGTGCTGAACGACGACCCCACCGCGGTAGACCCGATGCATCTGAAAGACATGAAGCCCTGGGGCACCGTGCAGGGCGGGCGCGTGTTCGCGGCCTGACGCACGCGGCGCTGCCTTTGTCGATGGACGCGACGCAGCAAGCCATGGCCGACCGCGAGCAGGCCGCACCGGTGGTGCGGCTTGCGGAACTGCAGCGTCCGGCTGTGCGGCTGCCGGTGGTGCTGATCGCCGGCTACCTGGGCGCCGGCAAGACCACGCTCGTCAACCACCTGCTGCGCCACGCGGCGGGCCGCCGTATTGCGGTGCTGGTGAACGACTTCGGCAGCATCAACATCGACGCCGATCTCATCGCAGCGAACGCCGACGAAGACAGCAGCGCCGACGTGCTGAGCCTGGCCGGCGGCTGCCTGTGCTGCAGTTTCGGCGACGACCTGCTGGGCACGCTGGGCACCCTGGCGCAGCGCACACCGCCGCCCGACGTGTGCCTGATCGAGCTCAGCGGTGTGGCCCTGCCCGCCAGCGTGGTGCGCACGGCGAAGCTGTCGCAGGCCGTGGAGGTCGTGGGCACGCTGGTGGTGGCCGATGCAGAACACATCCAGCGCCAGGCCGCCGACCGCTACGTGGGCGACACCGTGATTCAGCAGTTGAAAGCCGCTGACTGGCTGATGCTGAACAAGCCCGACCTGGTGACTGCCGATGCCTTGCAGGCCGCGGCTGCGTGGCTGCAGCGCGTGGTGCCGCACGCGCGGCATTGGGCCGGGGCGGCGCAGACGCTGTGGCCAGAGTTGCTGTTGGGTTGGCATGGCAGCAGCAGCAGCAGCGGTAGCGGTAGCGGCGGCGGGCCGGGCTTGTCGGCAGCGGCGGGGCCAACGGCAACGGTGGCTGCGGCTGTGGGCGATGGCCCCGCTGGCACCGCCAGCAAGGCGGGCACTGATTCGGAGTCACTCGACAGCGCTGCGCTGGCCTCGTTCGCAGCGCGCCCGATGGCAAGCCGCCCGGCTGCCGCAGGGCATGCCGATGCGGTCTTCGAGAGCTGCAGTTTTGCTTTGGCGCCGCAGGCCGACCTGCACGCGCTGGGTGTGCAACTGGCGGCCGCCGACAGCGGCGTGCTGCGCGCCAAAGGGCTGCTCGGCGGTCAACTGCTGCAGGTGGCCGGCAGCCGCTGGGCGGTGACGCCAGCCAGCGCTTGCGCTGACACGCCACTGGTGTTGATCGGGCTGCGCGGGCGCTGGAACCCGCAGGCCTTGATGCAGCGCTGGAGCGCGTAGCAGACCGGCGACTGCCGACCGCTTCAGCTGCCAGCCCAGGCCACCGCCGCCGCGCAGGCGGTTGAAAACAGCAGCGACAGCGCCACCCGGGTGCCAAAGGCCGCGCCTCCGGCCACCACCGCGGTGACCGAGCGCGTACACGCGTTGGTTGCCACCGCCAGCAGCGTGCCCAGGCGCAGGGTGTCGCTGTCGATGCGGCCGCTGGTGTGCAGCGTGGCGAGCGCGGCCACCGGCGAATGCGCATCGGCAACTGCCGCCAGCGCCGTGCCCAGCAGCAGGCCGCTGTCACCCAGCCAGCGTTGAGCCTGGCTGACCAGCAACGACGCCGCGGCCAGCAGCAGAGCCACGACCAGCGCTTCGCGCATGCGCAACGGGCCGTGTGCGGAACCCGCATCCTGCACGGCGGGCGGCGCAGTGGCCGCAGGCACCGCAGGTGCCGCTGGTGCCGCTGGTGCTGCAGGTGCCGCAGGTGCCGCAGGTGCTGCAGGTGCTGCAATTTCTGCAGTCGCTGCAGTTGCCGCAGTCGCCGCAGTTGCTGCAGTGCCCACAGCAGCCCCCTCAACGGCCGGGCCTTCAGCCGCGGCGGCCGAAGCAACGGGCGCACCCGCCACCACGGCCACGGGCGCCGCAGTGGTAGCGCCCTGGGATGCCCGTGCCTGCAGCAGCGCAGTCAACAACGCCGCCGCGGCGCCAGCCAGCGCCCAAGGCAGCAGCCCGGGCAGCGCCGCCGGGGCCAGCGCGCCCACCAACAGCATCACCTGCAGCCAGGTGGCGGTGGTGGA
>JBBQMM010000453.1:0-3897 GCA_038328935.1 Burkholderiales bacterium | reverse complement strand
CGAGGTGCGCAAGACCGAAATGATGGGTGTGAACGCGCCCGCCTCGCCACTGTCCAGCGCCCTGGCGCGTTGACCTGACCCGCTCACGGCACAAGGAGAAAACAACATGAACACCAACACCGCGAGAGCGGCCCCCGTTGCGTCCAGCGCGTCCGACATCACCGACTGGCGCCCCGAAGACGAGACCTTCTGGAACAGCACCGGCAAGAAAATCGCCTACCGCAACCTCTGGATCTCGGTGCCGGCACTGCTGTGCGGCTTCGCGGTGTGGGGCATGTGGGGAATCATCACGGTGCAGATGCTGAACCTGGGCTTCCCGTTCACGCAGGCTGAACTCTTCACGCTCACGGCCATTGCCGGCATCTCGGGCGCGACGATGCGCATTCCGGCCTCGTTCCTGATCCGCCTGGCCGGCGGCCGCAACACCATCTTCCTGACCACCGCGATGCTGCTGGCACCGGCACTCGGCACCGGCATCGTGCTGCAGCACAAGGACTGGCCGCTGTGGGCCTTCCAGCTGATGGCGCTGTGGTCGGGCGTGGGCGGTGGCAACTTCGCCAGTTCGATGTCCAACATCAGCACCTTCTTCCCGAAGCGGCTGCAAGGCACGGCGCTCGGCCTGAACGCGGGCCTGGGCAACTTCGGCGTCACGACGATGCAGATCGTGATTCCGCTGGTGATGACGTTCAGCCTGTTCGGCGGTGTCTTTGGAAGCTGGGGCGGCGAGCCGATGACGCTGATGAAGGACAGCGGCTGGATCTTCGGCAAGATCGCCGCCGGCACGCCGACCTGGATCCAGAACGCCGGCTTCGCCTGGCTGCTGTCGCTGGTACCGCTGTCGGTGCTGTGCTGGTGGGGCATGAACAACCTGAAGACGGTGTCGCCCAACACGGGCTCGCCCCTCATCGCGTTTTCCAAGATCACCTACCTCTACACGCTGGCATTTCTCCCCTCGATCTTTATGCTCTGGCTGTACCTGCCCGCGCCCACCGGCCTGGGTGTGCTGAGCATGTGGGTCGCGATCCCGCTGGACATCCTGCTGGCCCTGGCGGTCATGAAGCTGGCCGCCTTCGGCGAGATGAAAGAGGGCGTGAAGAAGCAGTTCGCGATCTTCGGCAACAAGCACACCTGGTCGATGACGGCGCTGTACATCGTCACCTTCGGTTCCTTCATCGGTTTTTCGATGGCGCTGCCGCTGGCCATCACGGTGATCTTCGGCTTCCAGCATGTGCCTGACGCCAATGGTGTGCTGCAGCACACGCTGAAGAACCCGAATGCGCCGTCGGCGCTGACCTACGCCTGGATGGGCCCTTTCATCGGCGCGGCGATCCGCCCCGTGGGTGGCTGGATTTCCGACAAGGTGGGCGGCTCCATCGTCACGCAGCTGATCTCGGTGGTGATGGCGGGTGCGTCCGTGGCAGTGGGCTACGTGATGATGCAGGCCTATGGTTCGGCCACGCCCGAGCAGTACTTCCCGATGTTCCTGGGCCTGTTCATGCTGCTGTTTCTGGCCAGCGGCATCGGCAACGGGTCCACCTTCCGCACCATCGGCGTCATCTTCGACCGTACCCAGGCCGGCCCGGTACTGGGCTGGACCTCGGCCATCGCGGCCTATGGCGCCTTCATCGCGCCGGTGGTCATCGGTGCGCAGATCAAGGCCGGCACGCCGCAGAACGCGATGTACGGCTTTGCCATCTTCTACGCGGTGTGCCTGGTGCTGAACTGGTGGTTCTATCTGCGTCGCAATGCCTACGTGAAGAACCCCTGAACGCCGTTGCGCGCAACGCCAGAGCCCGCACCACCCATGGCTGCCATGTCCATCATCCACCACTGGAACCCGGAAGACCGCGGCAGCTGGGACCGCGCCGGCCACGCGGTGGCCGTGCGCAACCTCTGGCTGTCGATCCCGGCGCTGACGCTGGCCTTTGCGGTGTGGATGGTGTGGTCCGTGGTGGTGGTGCACCTGCCGGCGGCGGGTTTCAGCTATTCCACCAACCAGCTGTTCTGGTTGACCGCGTTGCCGGCCCTTTGTGGCGCCACGCTGCGCATCTTCTACGCGTTCGCGGTGCCGCTCATCGGCGGCCGGCGCTTCACCGCGCTCGCCACCGCCAGCCTGCTGCTGCCCGCGCTCGGCATCGGGTTCGCGGTGCAGGACCCGGGCACGCCCTACGAGTGGATGGTGGCACTGGCGTTGCTGTGCGGCCTGGGCGGCGGCAACTTCGCCAGCTCGATGGCGAACATCAGTTTCTTCTTTCCCCATGCACAAAAGCGCCACGCACGGGGCCTGCATGCCGGGCTCGGCCAACTGGGTGTGGCGCTGGTGCAGTTGGTGGTGCCGCTGGTCATCTCGGTGGGTGTTTTCGGAGTGCTGGGCGGTGCCCCGCTTCCCGGCGCGCACAGCCCTGTGTGGCTGCAGAACGCCGGTTTCATCTGGGTGCCGCTGATCGCCGCCAGTGCCGCAGCGGCCTGGTTCGGCATGGACGATCTGGCCGACGCCAAGGCCGGTTTTGCCGAGCAGGCGGTGATTTTCACGCGCAAGCACAACTGGCTGTTGTGCTGGCTCTACCTGGGCACGTTCGGCAGCTTCATCGGCTTTTCGGCCAGCTTTCCGCTGCTGTTGCAGAGCCAGTTTCAGAGCGACGGTCTGGTGGCGTGGGCCTGGCTCGGACCACTCGTCGGCGCTGTGTTGCGGCCGCTGGGCGGCTGGTGGGCCGACCGCTGGGGGGGCGGGCGCGTCACGTTCTGGAGCTTCGTGGCGTTGGCGCTCGGGGCGGCTGCCGTGCTGCTGTGCCTGCCGCCAGCGGGGGCCGCAGGGCAGGGTGGCTATCTGCCCGCAGGGCAGGGCGGCTATCTCCCCGGTTTCCTGGCCGGCTTTGCGCTGCTGTTCGCGGCCTCCGGCCTGGGCAACGGCAGCACCTTTCAGATGATTCCCCGCGTCTTCCTGATGGAACGCAGGCGTGCCGCCGAGCGATTGCCCAGCGCCCAGAGGCAAGCCTGCGAAGAAGGCAACGTCGAGGCCGCAGCCGTGCTCGGCCTGGCCAGCGCGATCGGCGCTTACGGGGGCTTCTTCATTCCCAAGAGCTACGGCACGGCCATTGCCATGACGGGCAGCCCTGCACCTGCGCTCCTGGTCTTCATCCTCTTCTATCTGTCTTGCATCGTGTTGACCTGGTGGCACTACAGCCGCCGCAACGCGCTCTGTCACTGCTGATTCACGGCCAGTTCACTGCTTTTTCACTGCCGATTCACTGCTGTTTCAGCCGACTGGCTGACGACTTCCCAAGGACGACACCATGAGCCATTTTCTCGACCGCCTCACCCACTTCGCAGCACCCAAGGAATCGTTCTCGGGCGACCTCGGTCTCGTCACCGGCGGAGACCGTACCTGGGAAGACGCCTACCGCAACCGCTGGGCCCACGACAAGATCGTGCGCAGTACACACGGTGTCAACTGCACCGGCAGTTGCAGCTGGAAAATCTACGTCAAGGGCGGCATCGTGACCTGGGAAACGCAGCAGACCGACTACCCGCGCACGCGCTGGGACATGCCCAACCACGAGCCGCGTGGCTGTGCGCGCGGCGCCAGTTACAGCTGGTACCTGTACAGCGCCAACCGCGTCAAGTACCCGATGGTGCGCGGCCGCTTGCTGGAGCGCTGGCGTGCCGCGAAGAAGACCGCCAAGACTCCCGTCGACGCCTGGGCGACCATCGTGGAAGACGATGCGGCGCGGCGCGACTACCAGCAGGTGCGCGGCATGGGCGGCTTTGTGCGCAGCAGCTGGGACGAAGTGAACGAGCTCATCGCCGCGTCCAACGTCTACACGATCAAGAAGCACGGCCCCGACCGCGTCATCGGCTTCTCGCCCATCCCGGCGATGAGCATGGTCAGCTATGCCG
>JBBQMM010000452.1:0-3920 GCA_038328935.1 Burkholderiales bacterium | reverse complement strand
AGCGCCGCAATCGTCATCTTGTCCAGCCGCAGCGAGCGCTTCAGCGGGTGCTTCTTGATCTTCTGGATGAGCGCCTTGTCGCCGACGATGAGACCGGCCTGCGGGCCACCCAGCAACTTGTCGCCGCTGAAGGTGACGATGTGGGCGCCGGCGGCGATGGACTGTGCCGGCGTGGGCTCGGCGGGCAGGCCCCAGCGTGTCATGTCCACCAGCGTACCGGCGCCCAGGTCTTCCACGAACGGTACGCCGTGCGCACGGCACAAAGCGGCCAGTTCGGCCACCGGCACGCTGGCGGTAAAGCCCTGAATGGCGTAGTTGCTGGCGTGCACCTTCATCACCAGGCCGGTGCGCGGCCCCAGGGCTTCTTCAAAGTCGCGCAGGTGCGTGCGGTTGGTGGTGCCTACCTCGACCAGCTTGGCGCCAGCGCGGCGCATGATGTCGGGAATGCGAAAGGCGCCGCCAATCTCGATGAGCTCGCCGCGCGACACCGGCACTTCCTTGCGGTCGGCCAATGCTGATAGCACCAGCAGCACGGCGGCGGCGTTGTTGTTGACGGCGGTGGCGGCTTCGGCGCCGGTCAGCTCCTTCAGCAGGCCGTCGATGTGGTCGTCACGGTCACCGCGTGCGCCGGTGGACAGGTCGTATTCCAGATTGACCGCGCCGCGCATCACGGCCATCACGGCCTCGATGGCTTCGGGTGCCATCACCGCGCGGCCCAGGTTGGTGTGCAACACCGTTCCCGTCAGGTTGAACACCGGCCGCAGTGCAGCCTGTGCAGCCTGCGTCAGTTGCACCGAACAGACCGCTTCGAATGCAGCAACATCAAATGCCCCGCCGGCCCGGTCACCTCGCCATTGCTCCAAACCCGCCCGCGCCGCAGCCGTGACCAACGCGCGCCCATGCTGTGCAGCCAAAGCCCGCAGAGCGGGCGATTCGAGCAACTTATCGAGCGCAGGGGGGCGGAGCAGTGCAGGAGTTGTCATGGACCTGGAGTTGAAAGATCAAGTCGATGGATGGGAGCAAGGATTCGAAGCAATGGATCGAAGCAGGCGATCGCGTCAAAGGCCCCACCGTGGCCGCGCCAGCAGGCCACCCTGCCAGTGGCCGCCGCGGAACCGGCTTCGCCGGGCCGCCAGGGGCCGCCCCCTTGAGGGGGAAGCGCCGCAGGCGCTGCGGGGGTGGGCCTGCTCTTCTGGCCCGTTCCGGCGGAGGAGGGTGGGAGTCGAACCCACCTGGGACCGCAGAGCAGCCCCACCCGGTTTTGCAGACCGGACGCCCCACCGGGGGACGATCCTCCTCCATCATGTGTTTGTCGATCAGTCCCCGAACACCTTGCGCGGGTCGCGGCGGAAATGGCGCCCCACTTCGTCCCGCTTGGTCAGTCCGATCTCGTCAAAGTACTCTACCAGCGGCACCGACAGGTGCCGGCTGACGCCTGTGGCCTCGCGCAGCTCTTTCACGTTCAGCCGCTTGTTCGGGTCGGCTTCGGCCAGCGCGTAGGCGCGCGTGGCCAAGTCCAGCAGGTGCGGCGTCTGGATGAAGTATTCGGCGCCCACCGGGTGTATGGCGCCCATGCGCTGCAGGCGCTGCATCAGGCGCAGCACCTGATCCTTGCGCAAGCTGCGGTCGCGCAACAGCATGTCGGTGAAGCGCGGCGGGTGGATGCCGCCTTCGTCCAGCCAGGGCTTGAGCCGTTCCCACAGCTGCTTGTCGGCGCCCTGCAGCGAAGCATCGTGGCCGGGCAGTGCGTGGTGGGCGCCCGTGCGCTTGAGCGTGCCATCTTTCACCAACTGGCGCAGCAGCGGCGCGAAGAGTGCGCCTACCGGCTTGTCGCGCACCGCACGCTGCAGCTGCTCCTGGCTCAGGCCGGGGCTGTCGGGCTGCTTGCGGTGGAATGCCGTCAGGTGACCGACCAAGGCTGCGGCATAACGCTCGATTTGCCCCGGCGCAAAGAGCAGGCCTTGGCCACCATCGACGACGATGCTTCGGTGCGGCACAGCAGCCCACAGCTGCTGGCGGTCGGCATCGTTCAGGTTCCATTGCGTGACGAAGTCCCTGGCGTCGATGCCCGAGGCAGGCTCCAGCGCCAGTGCCGCGCTCAGAGCCAGCTGCGCAGTGGCCTGGTCCATCGCCGCCAGCGCGGCGACGCGCTGGCTTCGCCGCCGTCGTGTCAGCGGTGGAAAGGCATCGACCACCGCGCCGCCGCCCAGCGTGCGCAGCGCCGACTGGTCGCGCAGGATGAAGCGGTCGCCGTGCAGCGCTCCGATGGCGCGGTCCAGCTCCAGCTGTACCCAGGCGCTGCCGCCAGGCGCCAGCGCCTGGCCCTCGAGCAGCACCACGCGCGCACCCACGTCTTCGGCGCCCAGGTGCAGGTGCACCGGTGTCCAGTGCGCCAGCGGCTTGGCTTCACTGGCCAGCAGATGCACCTGGGCGTCGAAGCGTCGGGTGGGCGCATGCAAGGCTTCGGTCAGCAGCCAATCGCCCCGGCGCACGTCGTTCTTGTCCACACCCGCCAGGTTCAGCGCCAGCCTTTGCCCGGCGTGGCCGCTGTCTGCCGGGTGGTTGTGGGCGTGGATGCCGCGCACGCGGACTTCGGTGCCAGCAGGCGACAGCATCAACTTGTCACCCACCGCCACGCGGCCCGATGCAGCGGTGCCCGTGACCACGGTGCCGATGCCCGCCAGCGTGAAACTGCGGTCCACCGCCAGTCTGAAGTGACCCTGCTGCCGAGTCGTGGGCACGGCTGCGCGCGCGTCCTTGGCTGCTATCGCCAGGTGTTCAGCCAGGGCGTCGATGCCCTGGCCGTTGACGCAAGACACGGGCAACACCGCAGCGCCCTGCAGCACACTGCCCTGCAGCAAGGCCTGGATCTCGGCCTCGGCCTGCCGCAGCCGCTCGCCAGACACCAGGTCGCACTTGGTCAATGCCACCACGCCACGGCCCAGACCCAGCAAATGGAGAATCGACAAGTGCTCGCGCGTCTGCGGCATGGGGCCATCGTCGGCGGCGACGACGAGCATCACGTGGTCGATGCCGGTAGCGCCGGCCAGCATGTTGCGCACCAGCTTTTCGTGGCCCGGCACGTCGACGAAGCCCAGCACCTCGCCGTCGGGCAGCGCCTGGTAAGCGAAGCCCAGATCGACGGTGATGCCGCGTTCCTTTTCTTCTTTCAGGCGGTCGGCATCCATACCGGTCAGCGCCTTGACCAACGACGTCTTGCCGTGATCGATGTGTCCTGCAGTTCCTATGATCACGGTGTAGTGGCGGGCGGTCTGGCGGGGTTCAGAGGCGTCGGCGTCGTGCAGACGTTTAGACCTGCAGTCGCGCTGGCAGAGGCGGCAAGCGGCAAGCGGCAAGCGGCAAGCGCCGAGCGCCGAGCGCCGAGCGCCGAGCGCCGAGCACCAGCCTGGGCATTATCAGTGTGCGCGCGCTGCACAAGCGGCGGCCCCAGCCTGTCGAAGCAAGTTATTGAAGCAGGCCTTTGAAGCAAGCGGTTGACCGCGGCAGCTGTCCAGTGGCTGCCACGCTGGACGACGGTTTTCCTTGCCGAGCGACAAACTGTCGCGTTTGGCTAGGGTCATTCCGCTTGCGTCAGGGTTCCCTCTGGGCGTTAATGAAGATGTTCTGCCTTTGCCCTGTTTGTGGGCTTTTGTCCAGGAGCTTGATGCCATGAGCAAGTCCAGATCCGAACTTCCCGCGCTCAACCGGCGCACGGTTTTTGCTGGTGCTGGCGCTGCGGGTGCGCTCGGCGCCATCGCTGCAGCCACCCACTTGTCGGGCGTGGTACCTGCTCCGGTGACAACGGCCGTGGCGAAAACCGACGAGGCCGGCGGCTATCAACTCACCGATCACGTCAAACAGTACTACGCCACGGCCCGCATCTGAGCTCTGGCGTGGCTGCAGCTGGAGCATTTGATGTT
>JBBQMM010000451.1:0-3926 GCA_038328935.1 Burkholderiales bacterium | reverse complement strand
AGGCTGGCGATCAGCTCGATGGGCCGTTGCAGGCGTTCGAGGTAAGCCTTGAGCTGCGCTTGAATGTTGCTGTCGAGCATGGCGGTGTCCTGGAAGAGGCGTGGGTGGTCCGGCCCGGTCGGCAGCACCTCTTGTGGGGTGCTGTCGACCAGGCCGGCCTTTGCCCGTCCCTTATCGAGGAAAACACCATGCTCGACAGCAACATCCAGGCGCAACTGAAGTCTTACCTCGAACGTCTGCAGCGCCCGATCAAACTGGTGGCCAGCCTGGATGACCGGCCGGCGTCGACCGAGATGCGCGAACTGCTGGCCGAAATCGCCTTGCTGAACGACAAGGTCAGCGTGCGCTTCGATGGCGCCGACGCGCGCAGGCCCTCTTTCCAGGTGACGCGCCTGGGTGCCGACATGGGCGTGCGCTTTGCGGCCATTCCGATGGGTCACGAGTTCAGCTCGCTGGTGCTGGCGCTGCTGCAGGCCGGCGGCCACCCGCCCAAGGTGGAGGCCGATGTGATCGAGCAGATCGTCGCGCTCGACACCGATCTGGTGTTCGAGACCTACCTGTCACTGACCTGCCACAACTGCCCGGACGTGGTGCAGGCGCTGAACCTGATGGCGGTGCTGAACCCGCGCGTACGGCACGTGGCGATCGACGGCGGCGTGTTCCAGGATGAAGTTGAAGCGCGCCAGATCATGGCCGTGCCCTCGATTTACCTGAATGGTCAGCCCTTCGGGTCGGGCCGCATGGAGTTGGCCGAGATCTTGAAGAAGGTGGACACCGGTGGGGCCACACGCGACGCGGCCAGGCTTTCCGCCAAAGCGCCCTACGACGTGCTCATCGTGGGTGGCGGCCCGGCGGGCGCTGCTGCTGCCGTGTACGCCGCACGCAAAGGCATCCGCACCGGCATCGTCGCAGAACGCTTTGGTGGTCAGACCCTCGACACTTTGGGCATCGAGAACTACATCTCGGTACTCGACACGCAGGGCCCGAAATTCGCGGCTGCGCTGGAAGCGCATGCCAAGGCCTACGACGTCGACATCATGAACGGCCAGCGTGTGACGGCCCTGGAACCTGCGGCGCAGCCCGGTGGCTCCGTGACGGTGACGCTGGGAAACGGGGCTCGGCTGCTTGGCCGTTCGGTCATCTTGTCCACGGGCGCGCGCTGGCGCAATGTCAACGTGCCCGGCGAGGACGAGTACCGCAACAAGGGCGTGGCTTATTGCCCGCACTGTGACGGCCCGCTGTTCAAGGGCAAGCAGGTGGCAGTCATTGGCGGTGGCAATTCGGGTGTGGAAGCCGCTATCGATCTGGCCGGCGTGGTGGGCCATGTGACCGTGGTGGAGTTCGCCCCGCAGTTGAAGGCCGATGCCGTGCTGGTAAAGAAGCTGCACAGCCTGCCCAACGTGACGGTGCACGTGAATGCACAGACCACCGCCATCACCGGCGACGGCAGCCGGGTGAATGGCCTGCGTTACGCGGACCGCGCCACGGGCACGGACCATGCCGTCGAGCTGGCGGGCGTGTTCGTGCAGATCGGGCTGGTGCCGAACACCGACTTCCTGAAGGGCACGCTGGAGCTGTCGCGCCATGGCGAGATCATCGTCGACGCGCATGGCGCCACCAGCGCGCTCGGCGTGTATGCGGCGGGCGACGCAACCACGGTGCCCTACAAGCAGATCATCATTGCTGCGGGTGACGGCGCCAAGGCCGCGCTGTCGGCTTTCGACTACCTGATCCGCACGCCGCTTGATGCCTGAGGGCGACAGGCTGCGCCTGCCGGACCGCCAGCCGCCGGCGGGTACCGACTGGCCTACAGTCGGCAGATGACCCTGCCTGAACCTGCGATCCCGCTTCTGCCCGCTGCCGCCGCCCATGCGCCTTCGGCGGGCCGCTGGCTGGCAGTGATAGGCGCCGGCCCGGCCGGCTTGATGGCCGCGCAGGCCGCTGCAGACCAAGGGCTGGAAGTGCATGTCTTCGACGGCATGCCGTCGGTCGGCCGCAAGTTCTTGCTGGCCGGCGTGGGCGGTCTCAACCTCACCCATGCCGAGCCGCTGCCGGCCTTCATTGCGCGCTACGAACAGCGGGCCGATCGGCTGCGGCCCTGGCTGCGGGCGTTTGGCCCCGATGAATTGCGTGCCTGGGCCGCCGGGCTTGGCATTTCCACCTTCGTGGGCAGCTCGCAGCGGGTGTTTCCCACCGACATGAAGGCCGCGCCGCTGCTGCGGGCCTGGCTGCACCGTTTGCGCGCGCAGGGCGTGCACCTGCACATGCGGCATCGCTGGCTGGGCTGGGCAGACGATGGCAGCCTGGTCTTCGACACACCGGTGGGTCGCCAGCATCACAACGCCACTGCATCCGTGTTGGCGCTGGGGGGTGCCAGCTGGCCGCAACTGGGTTCCGACGGCGCCTGGTGGCCCACGCTGCAGGCGGCGGGCGCCGAGTTGGCGCCGCTGCAATCCAGCAACTGTGGCTTCGACGTGGTGTGGTCAGCACACCTGAAGCAGCGTTTCGCGGGCGCGCCGCTGAAGGGCGTGGCCATCGCCATCGGTGACTGGCACCAGGCTGGCGAGATGGTGCTCACGGCCTCCGGCGTGCAGGGCAGTCTGGTCTATGCCGCGTCGTCGCGCTTGCGTGAAGCCATCGCGCTCGAGGGCCAGGCCACCTTCATGCTCGACTTGCTGCACGCGCGCAGTGCGGACTGGGTGCGCGCCGAACTGGCGCATCCGCGGGGCCCACGGTCATTGGCCACGCACCTGAAGAGCCGCTTGAAGCTGGAGGGCGCCAAAGCCGCGTTGCTGTGGGAACTGGTGCCCAAGGCGGCCCAGGCCGACCCCGCCCAGCTGGCGGCGACCATCAAGGCGCTGCCGGTGCGCGTGACCGCGGCGCGCCCCATCGCCGAGGCCATCAGCACCGCCGGCGGGGTGCGCTTCGAGGGGCTGGATGAACAGCTGATGTTGCGCAGCCGCCCCGGCGTCTTCGTGGCCGGCGAAATGCTCGATTGGGAAGCCCCCACGGGCGGCTATCTGCTCACCGCCTGTTTTGCCACCGGCCGCGTAGCCGGGCAGGGCGCATCAGCGTGGGTGCAGGCGATGAACTGATCGGTGCTTGCCGCCTCAGTCTGGGCTTTGGTTGTGGCCTCACTTACGGCTTCACTTGCGGCTTCACTTACGACCTCACTTACGGCCTCACTTGCGGCTCCACTTGCGGCCTCACTTGGGGCACCCTCCGCTGACCCTCTTCAGGGCAACTCTGGTCAGCGGCTTCCATGCGCCAGCGTGTGCAGATTCTGCAGCTTGGCGCTGTAGCGGTCCTGGTCGGACCGGGTGCCGCTGTAGTCGCGCGCCATGCCCAGGTGATGCGCCACCAGACGCCGGTTGCCCAGGTGCCAGTTGGCGATGGCGGCCCAGTGGTGCACCTCGGCCTGGTAGGGCTGGTGTTCCAGTTCCTGCTCGAACAGGCGCTTGGCCAGTTGATGGTCACCGGTCTGCATCGCCAGCCGCCCGCGGTCAAAGGCCTGAAACGGCGGCCACGGTTGCAGGCGAGCCAGCAGGCGTGCCAGCGGCTCAGCGTCGGCCCGCCGGCCCTGGTGCCGCAGGGTGCCGACAAGGTTGCTCAGCGCGGCCACGTTGTGGGGCTCGGTTTTCAGCACTTGTCGATACGCCTGCTCGGCGGCGTCGGGCAGTCCAGCGCGCTGGTAGACCACAGCCAGCGTGTTCAACGCCGGCATGAAGTCGGGGGCCTGCAACACCGCGGCGCGGGCCTGCCAGTAACTCTGGCTGGTTTGCCCGCCGGCCAGCAGATCGGCCGCCCGGTTGTTGTGAAACATCGCCGTCAGCGTGGCTTCGTCCAGCGGGCGCACGCGCGCACCTGCAACGTCGCGCCCGGGCAGGAAGTCGACCACCAGATCGGCGTCTTCGGCGGTACCTCGG
>JBBQMM010000450.1:0-3936 GCA_038328935.1 Burkholderiales bacterium | reverse complement strand
CAGGCTGACCCACGGGTTGCCGTCACCGGCCAGGCTGCGCTGCATGCCTTCGAAGAGATGCAGGTCGTCATGCGCCACCATCGACAGCGGCGAGAACACCTGGCGGTTGTAGAGCAGCGCGCTGTGCAGCAGCTCTGCCGGTGCGCCTTCGGGCTGAAAAGCCCAGGCTTCGAGCACCGTGTCGTCGGCCGCCTGCGGGCGCAGCACCCGCATCACCTGCGGTGCGCCCTTCAGTGCCATCGAAGGGTAGAACACGACATTCTGCGGCGCGAAAGCCAGCACTGCCTGCGTGCGCGCGTCGCCGTGCGCTGCCTGCAACGCCTGCGCGTAATCGCCGAGCGCGCTGTAGCTGCTGTGCAGGCTGGCCTGTGTGCCCAGCACGCTGTGGCCCTGCGGCAGCACACGCGCACCCATCTGCTCGAAGAAGCCGTAGCCCGAGGCAAAGGGCAATAGCTGCTTCATCGCCAGCGGCACCGGCGTGCCATCGGGTGGCGTGCCCCACACCGCCTGTGCCGACTGCGTGACCGAGGCATGCGTGGTGACGGGGTGGAAGGCATCGTTGACGTTCTCGAGGTAAAGCTTCCAGTTGGCGCGAAAGCGCGTGCGCAGCACGCCGCCGGCCACCCGCAGCCGGCCCTGGGGCGAGCGGTCGGCCAGCAGGTCCAGCGCCTGCAGCAGCTCGCCCATGCTGTCTTCGAACGACGGCCCCGGGCCGCGCTGGCGTGCAAAGACGAAGCCGCGGTGCACGGCCACCTCGCCATAGGGCGTGACGCCGGCCTGCGCCGGACAGCTGCCGAACACGGCGTCGTCGTAGCCCGTCTTCAGCGGCAGGCCCAGCAAACTGCCGTCCAGCCGGTAGCTCCAGCCGTGATACGCACAGCGCAGGAAGCGGCCTGCATGCCCGCTGGGTGCCGTGGCGAGCGGCGCACCCTTGTGCGCGCAGCGGTTGTGCAGCAGCGCGATGCCGCCGTCTTCGCGCTTCAGCATCAACAGCGCCTGGCCGTTGAGTTCGGTGGTGATGTAGTCGCCGGCCTGCGGCACCTGGCTGTCGTGGCCGACAAACAGCCACGAGCGTGCCCACAGACGCTGGCGCTCGAGCTCGAACAGCGCCGGGCTGGTGTAGATGTCGCGGTGCACCTGATGCGCCTGCACCAGGGATGCGGTGTCGAGCACGGCGCCGGCACTCATGGCTTCACGCGGCGGGCCATGAAGGTGCACACATCGTGCGGCAGCTCGTGCATTGCCGCGCAGGCGGTTTCAGTCACTTCCACGGGGCCTTGCAGCAGCATGCCGGCCAGCGCCGTGTACAGGCCGCTGATCGGAGCGCACAGCGCCGTGCAGGGCGCAGCACACTGCGACGAGCTCAGTGGCGAATTCAGTGGCGAATTCAGTGGCGAATTCAGCGGCGAAACCAGCGGCAGGGCCGCCGCGGCAGCGGGCGGTGACGCTGCCTGCGCGGCTCGCCAGCCCTGCACGAAAGGGCTGCCGTGCACCTGCAGCCGCAGGCCCTCGTCCAGCGGCTCGATGTGCCAGCGGCCCCAGCCCAGGTCGGCCGCCGCCTGCACCGTGCTGTCCACCAGCGTGGCCGCATCGGCACCGGACATCGCCGCATAGGCTTGCAGGCTGCCGGCGCCGTGTTCCTGCGTGGATGCCGCCCAGGCCTGCAGCCAGTCGCACCGTGCCTGCGGCGACAGGCGCAGCAAGCTGCCCATCAGCACGTCGGTGCGCATCATCAGATAGCGCCGCGGGCCGTCGTGCAAGGCGCCGTCTTCACTCCAGTCCAGGCGTTGGCGCAGCGCACCCATCATCGACGGCCTTAGTTGCCCAGCAGCAGCGCGGGCAGCCAGGTGGCCAGGCCCGGCACCAGCAGCACCAGCACCACCATCAGCACGCCCATCACCACATAGGGCGTGACGGCGGCGAAAATTTCGCTGGTCGGTATGGACGGCGGCGCCACGCCCCGCATCGTGAACAGCAGCATGCCGAAGGGCGGCGTGAGCAGGCCCAGCTGCATGCAGATGAGGTAGACGACACCGAACCACAGCGGGTCCCAGCCGAAGTGCAGCACCAGCGGCATGAAGAAGGGCAGCGTGATGAGCATCATGCTCACCTGGTCAACGAAGCAGCCCAGCACCATCAGCATCAGGATCATCGCCGCCAGCACCATCCAGGGCGCCAGCCCGGCGTCTTTCACCAGCCCCACCAGCCCGTTGGTGGCGCCCGAGAAGGCCAGGATCTGCGAGAACGTGGTGGCGCCGATGATGATGAACAGGATCACGCCGGTGATGGCTGCGGTGCCCAGCAGCGCCTGGCCCAGCGCCACGGCGGTGAGCGAGCGGTACAGCAGGCACACGATGACGGTAGCGAGCGCGCCCAGCGCGGCCGATTCGGTCGGCGTCGCCCAACCGGCCGACATGGCCACGATGACCAGTGCAAAGATCATCACCAGTGGCGTCACATTGATCAGCAGCGGGCCCCAGCGCGCCCAGCCGTGAGTTTCCAAATTCGTGGCCTCGGGTTCGGACGGCGGCGCCAGTTCCGGGTGGCGCCAGGCCGTGAAGATGATGTAGACGAGAAACATCGCCGCCATCAGGAAGCCCGGCACCACGCCGGCGATCAGCAGGCCCGAGATGGAGATGCCGGCCAGGCTGCCCAGCAGCACCGTCAGTGCCGATGGCGGTATCAACATGTCCACGCCGCCGATGGCCATGATGGGGCCCATCGCCATGCGCGGGTGATAGCCGCGCTTCAACATCTCTGGCAGCAGCAGACTGCCCAGCAATGCCGTGGTGGCAATGGTGGAGCCCGAGATGGCGCTGAACACCGTGCCGGCGACGATGGCCACCACGCTCAGGCGCGCCGGCACGCGGCGTATGGCCTTGTCGAAGCTGTCGATGGCGCGCATGGCCAGGCCGGTGTGGAACAGCACCTCGCCCATCAGGATGAAAAACGGAATCGGCGTCAGCGAGAAATTGGTGACCGAGGCCACGCTGTTGCGCACCACCTGCATCAGCCCCGCTTCGCCGCCCAGGTAGACGACGGCGCCCACCAGGTTGATGGCCAGGAACGCAAACCCTGCCGGCAAGCCCACCAGCAACAGCAGCGTGAGCACGCCGAACAGCATCAGCAGGCTGTGCCACCACAGCATCAGTGGCCGCCTGCGTTTTCAGTCAGGCCGCTGGGTTTGAAGACGCGGCGGCCGCATTCCAGCGCCAGCAACGCAAAGCCGATCGGCACCGGCACGAACAGCCACCATTCCGGAAAGACCAGGGCCTTCATCACCAGGCTGCCGGCGTTGCGGCTGTCCAGCAGCGTGCGCAGGCCGTACCACAGCATCAGCAGGCTCACCACCATGCCCAGCGCCGAGGCCACGCGGTCGGCCATGCGCTGGGCCGGACGCGACAACACGGCGCCCAGCAGGTCGAGCCGCACGTGCTGGTTGCGCCACATCAGCCACGGAGCGGCGGCCAGCGTGGCGATGGGCAGCGCGTACTCGGTGATCTCGTTCACCCACACCAGCGTGGGCAGGCCCAGGTTACGGCCCACCACGTCGTAGCAAACCAGCAGCGTGATCGCGGCGATGACGGCTGCGGCCACGTAGCCGCAGGCGCGCATCAGGGTGGCGTGAAAGTGTGCCATCTGCCTCTGGGTTGTTGCTCCCTTTCCCTTCAAGGGAGAGGGAGCAATGCTGTTCAAGGCGCCATCAGCTTGCGCAACTGCGCGCCGTGCTGCGGGCTGGTGGCCATGATGCCGGCCCAGCCTGCTTCCTGCGACAGCGCCAGCAGCTTCCTGGCTTCGGCGTCGGGCAACTTGATGGTCTGGATGCCGGCGTCGGCCTGGCGCTTCAGGTCGGCCGGGCCGTCCTTGGTGGCCATGTCGATGTTGGTGGCTTCTACCCACGCCACCTGCTTGTTCAGGAAGTCGCGCTGCGCAGCC
>JBBQMM010000449.1:0-3941 GCA_038328935.1 Burkholderiales bacterium | reverse complement strand
CCAAGCCGCAACCGCAACCGGTCAGCCGTGGTCACGAAACCACTTGGCCCGGCCCACCACATGCACCATCTGCTTGGCGGCTTGCTCGGTCAGCCGGTGCGGTGTGGCGCCCCTGCGCGCAATGATGTGACTGGCCATGTCGCGCGCCAGCGCGAGCTGCCGCTTGTTGCCCATTGCCAGCAGGCTGATGACCAGGTTTTCCAGTGCAATCAGGCGGGCGTGAAGCTGCTGGCACTCGGCGTCGGACCAGGGTGCGGCGGGTTTGCTGCTGGGGGTGGATTCGGCAGTGGGGCGAACGCCGCCGCTCGCTTCGCTGGTGCCGCCGCTCGCTTCGCTGGTGCCGCCGCTGTCCAGCGCGGGCACGGCCTCGGCGCCACCTTCGGCCTCCCAGCGCGCCAGTGCGCGCTGGCGCAAAACCTCGGGCTGCTTTCTTTGAAGGCGCTTCTTGGCTGGCTTTTTCACGAACGCTCCACAGGGAAGGGAAAGAACGCCGAGGGCAAATTTCTGCGTGACCTTCAGCCCAAGGTAACTGCGAATGCGACACTCGTCGGTGCGGTGTCGAACATTGGGACGATGCTTGCCTGCTTATAGCCCGTCCCGGCCGGTGTCGCGCACGCGGCCGTGCGGGGCCGCATCACGGTGCTGGACCGGCCGGGGCTGGAACAACGCACCTGTGAGTGCTACGCGGTGGTGAAGCGCGAATACGACCGTTTGCTACCGGCCCAAACTGCGCGTTGAGGGCCCCTTGGAGGCAGTGGCTGAGCGATTGCTGAGTGACTGGTTGAGCGGCCGATGAAGCGGCCGATGAAGCGGCTGATCGAGCGGCCGATTCAGGCGATCAATCAGGCGACCGATCAAGCGCACGATCAAGCGCTCGATCAAGCGCACAGTCTCCTCGCTTGCTGCGCCGCACTTCCCGCCCGTCACGCCACGGCCGGGCGCTGTGTACGGCACAGCACAGTCAAGCCGCACGGCACGGCTCAGACTTCGGCCTTGCAGAGCCGGCCCGTCCGGGCCCGGCCGCAGCCGAACGGAGCGCGCTTGGAAACTGCACAGAACCGCCTCATCGAGATGCTGCCGCGCAAGGACCGCTTGCGCCTGCTCGCTTCGTGTGAAAGCGTGCAATTGGAGGTGGGCCAGGTGCTGTGCGAGGCCGGCGAAGTGGTGCGATACGCCTACTTTCCGGTCGACGGCTTCATGTCGCTGCTGACGCGTATCGAAGACCACCCGAGCCTGGAAGTGGGCATGCTGGGGCGCGAGGGCATGTACGGTGCCGCGCTGGTACTGGGCGTGGCCTCGGCACCGATGCAGGTCATGGTGCAGGGACCCGGTGCAGCCTGGCGCATCCCCGCAGCAGCCTTGCAGGCCGAAGTGGAACTGAGCCCCACGCTGCGCCACATCTTGCTGCGTTACGTGTTCGTGGTGATGGAGCAAATGGCCACATCGGCGGCCTGCCTGCGCTTTCACCTCATAGAGCCGCGGCTGGCGCGCTGGCTGCTAATGAGCGAGGACAGGGCCCACGCCAATCAGTTTCACGTCACTCACGAATTTCTGGCCTGCATGCTCGGTGTGCGCCGCGTGGGCGTGACGGTGGCGGCCGGTGATTTGCAGCGCCGGGGGCTGATCAGCTACCACCGTGGCGACGTGATGGTGCTGGACCGCCGCGGCCTGGAAGCTGCAGCCTGCCCTTGTTACGCGCGCCAGCGCCTGGCCTACGAAAAGCAGATGCCCGCAGACCACGCGGCACGCTGGCGCCAAGACACTCTGCCGCGCGTGCGCTGGCGCCCTGAGGCCGCACCCGGTCCTGGATAGCCTGCTCTACATGACCGCACGCCGCAAACCGATGCCCGCTGATTGCATCGCCAGTCTGCAGCTGTCGATGCGGCCCAGCCTGGGCGTTGCACTGTGCGCGCCAGACGGCGACGGCACCAGTGCCGACACCCTGGTGCGCTGGGCCGCTGCAGCCAGGTCGCGCGCCAGGCGCGAAGCCGGGGTCATGCCTTCTGTGCTGTGCGATGGCTGAGCCAGTTGCCGCGCTGGCCGATGCGCGGGCGGCCGCTGTTGAGTTTTCGCTCGAGTCTGAGGCTCAGCACATGGGCTCGGTTTGGCGCCAGATGAGGCCTGCCGAGGCTGTTGCTCGTGGTGTCTGCGGACGCCGCTCCCGGCGCCTGCCGCGCCGGGAAAACCGACTGCGTGGCGCCGCGCTCGGCGCCGCCCGAATCAATCGCGCGAACGCGACATCAGCCCGATCAGTGCCATCAGCGCGGCGCCGGTGGCGGCGGCTATCAGCAGCGCCTTGACAGGCTCGGCCTTCACGTAGTGCAGCGTGCCGTCGCTTGCCCGTTGCGCGCTGTCGCGCAGATGCTGGGTGCCGTCGCGCATGGCGTTGAGGCCCTTCTGGCTCAGGTGGCTGGCGTCTTGTTGCAGATTGTGGGCCTGGTTGGACAGCCCGTCGAGCGCCCGGTCGGCAGAAGCTGCAGCGCGGTCCAGCAGGTTTTGGGTGGTCTCAGAGGCTTGGTAGTTGGACATGATGATTCCTGGTGGTGGATGAAAAAGGGGAAGGAGGAAAACAATGGAGACGAGGGTGCACCATCATCCTTTGCGCAGCATACCCATCAGGAAACTGACCACGGCCATGATGAGAAACACCACGAACAATATCTTGGCTATGCCCACGGCGCTGGCCGCAATGCCGCCGAATCCGAACACAGCGGCGATCAGTGCGATGACGAGGAAGACGACGGCGTAGTGCAGCATGGCGGGCTCCGTGATGGGCGTTGGGGACTCACTGCTGGCAGTGTCCGCGCCCGGCGGCACGGGCAGTATAGGCAGCAGCGACGCGACAGCGTAGGACAGTGCCGACAGGCGCAGTGCTCACTAGCAAAGTTCACGGGCAGTGCTCACGGGCAGTGCTCACGGGCCGTGCTGACAGGCCGTGCTGACAGGCGCAGGCGGCAACAACAGCGGCGATGGTCTGGCAGTCAGGGTGTATGGTGTCTTGACGGAGCAGCAGTTCGAGTCTCTGTCCTTGCCGGAATGACCCTACATGACCATCACCGCGCTGCTGGCCTTTCAGATCGCCATCGTTGCGATGGCTGGCGTCAGCCTGCTGGCGCTCGTGCTGTACCTGCGCCAGCGTCGCGCGGCTGAAGTGACGCGGCTTGTGGTGGCGGAGTCGGCTCGGACCGAACTGCAGGCCCAGTTCGACAGCCGCACGCAGGAGTTCGCTGAGCTCGCCAGCCATCTCCAGACGGCGCGCGAAGACGAGCGCAACCGGCTGGCGCGTGCGCTGCATGACGAGCTGGGATCGCTGCTCACCGCGGCCAAGCTCGATGCGGCGCGCATCAAGACCCGCATCGCCGCCCTTTCACCCGAGGCCTCCGAGCGCCTGGCCCACCTCAACAACACGCTCAACAGCATCATCGCGCTGACGCGCAGCATCACCGAGGACCTGCGGCCCTCGACCCTCACCAACCTGGGCCTCGTGCCGGCGCTGGAGATCATGGCGCGCGACTTCGCGGTCAGCGCCGACGTGCGCATCGAGTGCGCACTGGAACCGGTGGCCCTGAGCCCGCAGAGCGAGCTCACGCTGTTCCGCCTGGTGCAGGAGGCGTTGAACAACGTCGCCAAGTACGCCCGAGCGCACACGGTCAAAATCACGCTCGCGCCGCGCGACGGCCACGCGAACGTGTCGGTCACCGACGACGGCGTGGGCTTCCAGATGGTCGGCGACAAGGCCGGCTCCTACGGCTTGCTGGGCATGCGTTACCGCATCGAGGGCGACGGCGGCAGCCTCATCGTGAAGTCCGCCCCTGGCGCCGGCACCTGCCTGAGCGCGACCCTGCCGCTGCAGCCTCCGGTCTTGAGAGGCTGAGAGCGCACTCTCACCCTCTCAAGTAAACAAAATATCGAAGGACAACTTCATAACCAGAAGTTGTTTT
>JBBQMM010000448.1:0-3941 GCA_038328935.1 Burkholderiales bacterium | reverse complement strand
CATCGAGGAAGCCGTGATCGACACGCTGTGGGCCAGCGGCGGTGTCGTCGGCCACCGCGTGCGCGGTGCGCCCGGCATCTATGTGCGGCTGGACGACCCGTTCAGTCATGCGCGTCTGGTCACGGGCAGCCTCGACCCCTTTCTGGGCCTCGGGAAGATCGCCGCTCTGGGCATCAAGGTCAGCCGCCATTGCAGTTACCACGGCGTGGCGCTGAACGTAGCGATGGATTTGGAACCTTTTTCGCGCATCGACCCCTGCGGTTATGCCGGGCTGAAGACGGTGGATCTGCGCATGCTGGGCCTGCCAGCGGCGTGGGAAGACGTGGCGGCGCAACTGGCGAAGCACCTTCAAACGCGGCTCGCTGGCTGAGGTGACCTGGCGCTGCGAACTGGGGGCGTGACCGGCGTCTTTCGACCATTGAAAAGTCTGGCGTAACGGCCAAGGGCTGACGCTGGCGGCGGGCGGCGGGCGGCTGTCGGCTGTCGGCTGTCGGGCCAGCCGGGTCGCAATCTGGTCGCCCTGGGCGGCGTACCCATAGGGCCGAGCCAGTTTGGCCAGCGGCGGTTTCGCCAGCGCGGCACCGTCGGACCCGGGCGAAACCTTCAACGGTCCCCCGAGCAACTTTCTGACCTGCGCAGGACGTTGGCGCGCGGTCAGCGCCCGGGCATGGCGCCGACAGGTCACGCCGCACTTGGGCACCGCGCGGACGCTGGCTTCCCCTCGGGCGAAGGCGTCGGCGTAGCGCTGTGGTGGCGGGCCGACGCAGTTATCGCGGCAACTCATCGTGCGCAGCCGCAGCTGCCGACGCGCATTTCGGTGCAGCAGCAGGTTGACCACGGCTGGCAGATCTTGGCAGCGTACGCCTCGAGGCGGTCCTGTCTACCGGTGTCACCTTGTGCCGTCAGTCAGGTCGATGACGCCTGAAAGGTGCTCTATCGACGCAACCACCGTGCCGGCGTTGGACCAAGGTGGTCAGCGTTGCCCTAGACTGCTTTGATGTACGACGGAAGCTCCTACGAGCGGGCGACCTGGTTGGGATTCGCCGCAGCCGCCTTGCTGATGTTCGGCATGCTGGGCTGGTGGGCGAACGACAGCCTGTCTGACGAATTTGCTGCCGTCGGCGTTGAAGTCACACATCTGTCGCGCGTCAACAGCATCCCGGTGGCCATGGCTCTGCGCGACGTTCGTCGCCTGGCCGAGTCGCTCGATGACGACCTGGCAGACAGCGGAACCCTTTGGCGGCATGAACAACTTGTCCGCGAGCGCAACGCGCTGTTTTCCGGCGCCGAGACGGTTGATGTTCTGGTTGCAGGATCACAGCAGCGGGCGCTCACCACCCGTGACGACGCTTTCGACCCGCAGGTCTGGCAACCACAGCTTGCCGGGTTGACGCGGCCTGGCAAGGCCATGATGGGTTGGGCCTATGAACGCGAAGGCAGCTGGTGGCTGCCCGTGTTCTATCGTCTGCGCAACGGCAACGTCATCGTCACCAGTTTGCCGACCAGTGCTCTGGTTGCTGAGTGGGCGGGGCCCGCTCTTCCCGGCGTCAGCCCCATCGGTATGCGGGGGCCTGGTGATCGGGTGCTGTTTCGGCAGCCCTTCACACCGCAGATGTTTGGCTCCGATGGCTCGGGTACGGCCATCGCGCGACAGATGAAGGAGCAGATTGACCAGGGGCAACGCAACGGCCTGGTCCGCGCCGTGTCCGTCGAGACGGATGGCATCGAGCGGCTGATCGGCTGGACGATCGTGCCAGGCAGTGATGTGAGCCTTCTGGTGACCGTGGACGCGAGCCAGGTCGCGGCACGCTGGCGCGCGCAGACGGCGCCCAAGTTTGCGGCCATGGCGGCGCTGATGGCCCTGGCGCTGGCAGTCGCCGTGTTCTTGCGCCGGCGCGAACTGCAGGCATGGCGGTCCGAGCAGGCCAAGAGCGCGCACGCTCAGCAGGCACAGGCGATGGTGCGCCAGGCGCTTGACGCGAGCCACGACACGACCTGGTTGTGGCAGCGTGGCGCTGGCGCTGGCGCTGGCACGCTGCGCTTCGATGCTGATCTGGCCCGGTTGCTGGACGTGTCGGTGTCGGAGGGGCCGGCGGAGGACACGCACAGCCTGGACTTCCTGCTTTGGCACGTCCGGCAAGCCGACAGATCCCGCATCACGCACTCCTTGGCACAAGCCCCTGACACGGCCGACAGCGTCTACGAGGTCTTCGAGGCGGTCGGCGGCGATGGCCTGCCGCGCCATTTCGTCCTCAAGGGCGGCGCCATCGTCTCGGGCTCGCCTGGCGTGGCCCGGCTGGCGGGCACCCTGCGTGATGCGACGCGGCTGGTGCGCAGCCAGCAGGATCTGACACGTACGACCGAGACGCTCGAGCGAATGTGCAGCCTTGCCCGCATTGGCGCCTGGGAGGCAGATGTCGACAGTGGGCGTATGCAGCTCAGCGCCGTGGCGCGCGAACTGCACGGGATCGGCCCAGAGGAGCCCTTGCCGCTCTGGCGCGACTTTCAGGGTGCTTTCGATGATGATTCCGCCGCGCGACTGCAAGTGGCGAAACTTCGATTGGTGGACCACGGGGAGGGTTATGACCTCGTCCTCCCCATCCGCCCGATTGGCCCGACTGGAGGGGGCACACGGTGGGTGCGTACGGTCGCGTCACCGCATTTCGAGGGGGGCGCAGTCGACCGCATGGATGGTGCTGTCCAGGACGTCACCTCGCTCGTGGAAGCGCAGGCCCGTGAGTCTGCCTTGAGCAGCCGTGCACGCATGCTCGCGGAAGCGGTGGCTGCGTCCACGCAACTGGTCTTGGTGACCGATCGCGACCAGCGCATCACCTGGTGCAACGAGGCCTTTGTCAAGCTGTCCGGATGGACGCTGGAGGAAGTGCTCGGCAGGAAGCCCTCGGCGCTGCTGCAGCGCGGCACCGTGCCCGAGGCTATCAACGCGGTGATGCGACGGCGCATCCAGGCACACCAGGCCTTCTCGGGCATCCGGCTGCAGAACTTCAGCAAGGGCGGGAAGGCGTATTGGGTCGATATCGAGGTGCGGCCGATGGTCGACGAGGCCGGCGAGCTGGAGGGCTTCGTCGGTGTGCAGACCGATGTCACGCGCGACATCGAACGCGAACAGGCCCTGATGGAAGCCACCCGGCGTTTTGACCGCGCGACCGAGAACGCAGCCATCGGCCTGTGGGAGCTTGACCTCTCGACGAACGTGGCGCGGTGGAACGGGCAGATGTTTCAGAAGTTCGGCTTCGATGCCGCGTGCGGGCAGCCGGGTATCGAGGAGATGTGGGCGACGTTGCATGAAGAGGGCCGTGCGTCGTGGAGAACGGACTTTCTGCGGCACGCGGCCGACCCGACGGCCGACCGATGGCGGGGCGAGTTCCGGGTGCCCAAAGCTGCGGGTGGATGGCGCTGGCTGCGCTGTGAATGTGCCTTCGAGCGGGCCGACGATGGCCGCGCGCTGCGTGCGTTGGGCACAGCGGTGGATGTGACGGCAGAGCACGAAGCGGTTGACGAACGCGCCGCGCGCGCCGAAGCCGACGCCCGCAACCTGGCAAAAACAGCTTTCCTGTCGCGCATGAGCCATGAACTGCGCACCCCTTTGAACGCCGTGATCGGCTATGCACAGCTGCTGGGCGGCGGTGCCACGCCGCTGCCGGAATCTGCGCTCGAACGGATCAAGCGCATCGAGCGCTCGGGCTGGCATCTGCTGGCCTTGATCGATGATGTGCTGGACCTGTCGCGCATCGAAAGCCATGCGATGAGCGTCATTCCGGTGAGAGTGTCGCTGTGCGACGTGGCCAAGGAAGCGGCGTTGCTGGTGGAGCCGCGCGTGCTGCAGATGGGGCTGACGCTGAATCTGGATCTGCCCGAGTTGTGGGTGCATGCAGACGCGACGCGCGTGCAACAGATCCTGTCCAACCTGCTGAGCAATGCCG
>JBBQMM010000447.1:0-3947 GCA_038328935.1 Burkholderiales bacterium | reverse complement strand
CCGCGTGCTGGGCACGCTGTGGTGGGCCAGCGGCAGTGCGCTCACGCGCGAGCAGCGCCAGGTCATGCTGGACGGCGCCCGTGAGGGGGCCGCTGCGTCGCTGCTGGCCGCCACGGCAGGCTGCACATCGCCCGATGACCGACTGGTGCTGCTGCGCGTGCTGGCCCACCGCGTGGAGCCGGCGATGGCGCTGTTGCAGGCGGTGCGCGCCACCTGGCGGGCAGCGCACTGGGGGCTGCAGGCGCAAGCGCCGCGGCTGTGGCGCACGTAGACACGTGCGTAGATACCGGACGCGCGGCGCGGCTCGTTCGGCTTGCCGACTCGCCGGCTTGGCGTCAGGGTCGGCATAACAGGCAGGCCGAGCCCGGCGTGCACACAGGCCGCCCACGCCGGCGGGGAGCCCGAGCACAGGCGTGCCGTTGACCCCAGGTCAGCGTGGCTTGAGGCAGCTGCTTAGCATCGGGCTTCACTTGAGCGAGTCATCACCATGCCTGCCTTGAATCTGGTCTGCCGTCCCGACCGCGCAACCTGGTCGCGCCGCCGCTGGTTGCTGGGCGCCGCGGGCGTGCCACTGCTGGCCGCCTGCGGCACACCGCTGCCGCTGAGCCTGCAAACCCCTGCGGCATCTGCGGCCGATGCCGCCGCAGCGCAGCGCCTGCGCGACAGCGCGCAGGCGCACGGCTGGGACGCCTACCGCACGCTGAACGACATCAACATTGCCTACGACGGCCAGTGGCGGCCGTTGATCGACCGCGTGCAGCCGGTGGTGGTGGACAAGGCCTACCGCGGCTTATCACAAGAGCGGCTGATGCCGGCGGCGGGTGTGGTGGCGCAGGCCTACAGTGGCGCGGCGGGCCGCAAGCAGGTCAGCTGGCGGCGCGGCAGCGCGCTTTCGGGCCAAGCCGCCAACCTGGGCGAGGTAGCGGTGTGGTTCAACGGCCAGCGCAGCGCCGACCCTGCCGTGCTCGCCGCCTCGGCGGTGGTGGCCGAGTGTTACGGCCTGTTTCTGCTGGGCCCGCTGTGGCTGGTCGAACGTGGGCTGACGGTGCAAGCCGGCGGCACCGAGCGCGTCAACGGCCGCCTGTGCGACGTGGTGCAGGTGTGGCTGCGCCCCGGGCTGGGTCAGGTGGCACTGGACCGCGTGGCCGTGTTCATCGACCGCGATGACGCCATCACCCGCCGCGTCCGCTTCACCCTGGAGGGGTTCGTGAGCACGCGCGGCGCGGTGGCCGAAACCGACACCTTCGAACATCAGCGCCGCTTTGGCGTGCTGTGGCCGATGCGGTCGTATGAAGAAGTGGTGCACCCGCTGCGCCTGCCGGCGCACGATTGGTACATCACCGGGCTGGACGTGAACCGCGGCTACTTGCCGCAAGCATTGGCCGGGCCGCAGTTCACCGGCGCGGCCGCTGCGGCTGCTGCGGCACTGTAGTTTCAAGATCGAAGGTCAGGCGCCAGTCGCCAAGCGCCCGGCGCCGCCATCACAGGTGCGAGCTCGGCGAGCCTGCATTCCCTGTTACAGGGCCGACATGCAGCCGCGCCGCATGGTCCAATCCGGCGCCGTGAACCAGATTTCCGAACTCATCTCGCACCTGCAGGCCCAAGGCGCCGGCCCGCGCCACGTGGCGCACCTGTTGCGCCTATGGGTGCAGGCACTGCCGGCCGGCCCGCGCCGCCGCCAGCCCGAGCACTTCCTGCCGCTGCGTGTGCGCGCCGGCCTGCCCGAGTGGCAGGCCACGCTGGACGGCCTGGCCACGCTGCACCAGCGCCACCCCGCGCAAGACGGCTCCGAACGCCTGCTGGTGAAGCTGGCCGACGGCCAGACCGTCGAAAGCGTGCTGCTGACGCCGGAACGTATCCCGGGCCTGTGCGTCAGCACGCAGGTGGGCTGTGCCGTGGGCTGCGGCTTTTGCATGACCGGCCAGGGCGGGCTGCTGCGCCAACTGGGCAGCGCAGAAATCATTGCGCAGCTGGCGCTGGCGCGCACGCTGCGGCCGGTGAAGAAGGTGGTGTTCATGGGCATGGGCGAGCCGGCGCACAACCTGGACGCGGTGCTGGAGGCCATCGAGCTGATGGGCACGCTGGGCAACATCGGCCACAAGAACCTGGTGTTCAGCACCGTGGGCGACGCGCGCGCTTTCGAGCGCCTGATGGCACTGCGCGAAGGCCAGGTGCGGCCGGCGCTGGCGCTGAGCCTGCACACCACCAAAGCCGCGCTGCGCGAAACACTGCTGCCGCGCGCCGCACGCATCACGCCGGCTGAACTGGTGGCTGCCGGCCAGGCCTACGCGCAGGCCACCGCCTATCCGATCCAGTACCAGTGGACGCTGCTCGAAGGCGTGAACGACGGCGACGACGAGATCGAAGGCATCGTGCGGCTGCTGCACGGCCAGTACGCGCTGCTGAACCTGATTCCGTACAACACCGTGCCCGGCATGCCCTGGAAGCGGCCGAGCTGGGAACGGGCGGCCGAAATGGCGCGTCTGCTGCATCGGCGCGGTGTGCTGACCAAGCTGCGCCACTCCGCCGGGCAGGACGTGGACGGCGGCTGCGGGCAGCTGCGCGCCCGAAGCGAGGACGGTGAATTGCGCAGCAGTTCCCGTGCGCCCGTGCGCGGTGCGCAGCGCATACCGATAGTGCCCGCGTCGGTGTCCGTGCCCGTGCACGGGCACGTGCCTGCGCCTGTACACGCGACCGCGGTCACGCCCCAGCCCGAGCTGAAACCCACGCGCTGATAACGCGCGCGCCCCCGCCCGCAGCGGCGGGGCGCCTGCCGTGCTGGCTAATGCCCCGTCAGACGCGGTGTGTGCCGAATCGTCTTCGACGCTGCCGCCGCCAGCGCCAACAGGCCGTACACCACGCAAAAGAAGCCCAGTGTGGTGCCGGTGCCGACACGTTCGATCATCACCCCGCACAGTGCGACGCCGATCGGCGACGGCAAGTGGGCGGCGAAGCGGTAGCCCGCGTTCACGCGCCCTTCCAGGCCCGGCGGAATCAAGGCCAGGCGGTGGCTGAACTGCACCACGTTGTAGATCGGTGACAAGAACTCCATCAGCAGATAGACCAGCCCCAGCCACAGTGCCGACGGGCACAGCGCATACAGCGGCAACAACAGCGCCATCAAGACGGCGGTGCCCGCAATCACCTGCCCAAAGCTGAAACGGCGCTGGATGCGCCCACCCACCACCGCACCCAGCACGCCGCCCACGCCGCCCAGGCTGAAGATGAGGCCGATCTCGCCCACGCTTGCGCCCATGCTCTGCGCCATCACGATCAGCAGCAAGGGCACCGCCGATTCGACAAAGTTCATGCCCCCGGTCAGCGCGGCCATGCGCCGCACCAGCGGCTGCTGCCACAGCCAGCGCAGGCCCACCATGACCTCGCTGCGCAGGTGGCGCGGGGCCGAAGCCGGCGCGGCTGCGAAGTCGCCGCGCATGCGCCACAGCGTGAAGGCCGACAGCGCGTAGCTCAGGGCATCGGCTGCAAAGGGCAAGGCGCGGCTGATCTGGAACAGGCCCGTGCCCAGTGCCGGCCCCACCACGCCAGCGGCTGAATAGCCGGCCTGGTTCAGCGCGCTGGCCTGCGGCAACTGGTGGCGCGCCACCACGCGTGGCAGGGCCGCCACTTCGGCCAGGTTGTAAAAGACCATCAGCGTGCCTTCCACCAGCGCCACGACCATGATGTGCCACAGGCTGGGCTCGGCAAACAGCATCGCCAGCGGCAGGCTCGCCACGGTGACAGCGCGCCCCAGGTCGCACAGCAGCATCACACGGCGGCGGTCCCAGCGGTCGATCAGCGCGCCCACCGGCAGGCTCAGCAGCACAAACGGCGTGATGCGCAGCGCCGAGACATAACCGACGATGGCCGGTGAACCGGTGATCGCCAGTACCAGCAAGGGGTAGGCGATGTGGGCCATTTGCGAGCCCAGTGTGGACACACACATGCCG
>JBBQMM010000446.1:0-3948 GCA_038328935.1 Burkholderiales bacterium | reverse complement strand
GGGCGTGGCATACACGCCGTTGTGGCAGACGTTGGCACAGCTGAAGTAACTGCCCATGTCCAGGCGGCCGGGTGACCACAACGTGCGCCGCTCGCCCTGCACCGCCCACGCGGCGCTGAGCACCAGGCGCCGTGGTTGCGGGCCGGCCGCCAGGTGCGCTTGCGCGGCCAGGCGAGCAGCGTCGCGCGTCAGCCAGTCATCGGCATTGAGCACGCAGATCAGCTCGCCGCGCGCCAGATCGATGGCCTTGTTCAAGGCGTCGTAAAGGCCGTGATCGGACTCTGACGCATAGGCGTCGATGTGGTGGGCGTGTTGCTCGATGACCGCCAGCGTGCCGTCGCTCGACAGGCCGTCGACCACGATGTGTTCGACGTTCGGCCAGCTCTGTTCGCGCACGCTGGCCAGCGTGCGCGCCACGGTGCCCTGTGCGTTGCGCACCACCGTCACGTAGCTGACCAGAGGCTCCCCGGGACGCGATGACTTCAGACCTCCGGCGTGGCGAAGACCGCCTTCGGCACGCCTGGAGCCGTCGCCAGGCGGCGGCAGTTCGGTGCGTTGGCTGGGCCACTGGACGCTTTCTGTCATGCCCGAATTGTGCGGTGACTGCCGCCGCCGACCTCCGCCCAAGTTTCATGATGCAGGGCAGCGCCCCGGATCATGGAACATTGCCACGTAGAGGCAGGCACTAGACTTGCGCGATGAATACCGTCCGGGTCATCGACGCCGCGCTGCCCGTGCAGCCCGGCAGGCGTCGGCAACACCAGCGATGACGGGCCCGCCACGGCGCGTGGGCCTGAGCCTGGGTCTGATCGACAACCCGCACGACGGCCTGGGCGAGTTCTGCACGCAGTTGGTCACGCGCGTGGCGCGCAAGGCCCCTGAGTGGCGCGAGCGCTACGGCGTGCATTTCGACGTGCACCTGCAACCAGCCTGGCGCGGCCGCTTCGGTGACAGCGTCGGCTACATCGACGCATATGAAAGCCAGCGTCGGCAGCACGAGCCGCAGCAGCCCCATGCGATGTGGCACACGCTGCACCAGCTGAGCCGCCTGTTGCCGCCCGCCGGCACCGCACGCCGCCTGCTCACCATCCACGACCTGAACTACCTGCAGGGCCGGTCGTGGGTAACGCGCTGGCGCTACGGGCGCAACATGAAGGCGCTGCTGGCGCGCACCGACGCGGTGGTGAGCATCAGTGACTACACGCGGAAGATGGTGATGCGCCACACACCCTGGCAGCACGCCATCAGCGTCATCCACAACGGTGTCACCGACCTGAGCGCGCAGCCGCAGCAGCCACTGCCCGGGTTCGAGGCCCCGCAACAGCGCCCGTTCCTGCTGCACCTGAGTCGCATGGCGCCCAACAAGAATCCCCAGGCCATCCTGGGCCTGGCCCGCGTCTGGCCCGAGATGGACTTCCTGATGTGCGGCCCGGTTTCGGCCGACAGCCAGGCACTGCAGCGTGCCCACCCAGCGCCAAACGTGCACTTCAGGCTGGGCGTTTCCGATGCGCAGAAGGCCTGGGCCTATGGCCACTGCGCGGGCTTTGTGTTCCCCAGCTTCAGCGAAGGTTTCGGGCTGCCGCCTATCGAGGCCATGTACTTCGGCAAACCGGTTTTCCTGTCGCGACTGACTTCGCTGCCCGAAGTGGGGGGTGATGCCGCGCACTATTTCGACAGCTTCGGGCCGCTGGCGATGCGGCAGGTGGTGGAGCAGGGATTGCAGACCGCACCGGCCCAGGCGGCGGCGGTGCGGCGTCACGCGCAGCAATTCAGCTGGGACCGCGCGGCCGCTGCCTACCTGGCGCTGTACGCCCAGATGCTGGGCCTGCCGACCAGCGAAGCGCAGGCGCTCGGCATACCCACCAGCGCAGCGCAGGCGCCGGGCCCGCCGTCCAGCGCAGGCTGAAGGCGTAAGACTGACAGCAGGCGGGCCGAGCCTGGCGGTTTTCTCAGTCCAGCGGCGGCAGAAAGCGCCACTGCCCTGCCGGCAGGTCTTCGGGCAGACGCCAGGCCCCGAAACTGATGCGGTGCAGCGCCTGCACGTGGTTGCCAGCCGCTGCCACCATCCGCTTGACCTGGTGGTAGCGGCCTTCGCTGATGGTCAAGTGCAGCTCGCGAGAGCCGGTTGCTTCGCAGGCGCCGGCGCGCACCGGCTTGGGGTCGTCGTTCAGCACCACCCCGGCCAGCAAGGCCGCCACCTGGGCGGGTTCGATATCGCGCGCCGTGCTGACACGGTAGGTCTTGGCGACATGCCGCCGGGGATGCGTCAGGCGGTGCAACCAGGGGCCCTGGTCGGTCAGCAACAGCAGCCCGGTGGTGTCCTGGTCCAGGCGGCCCACCGGCTGCGTGCCCCGGTTGCGCAGCGGGTCGGGCAGCAGGCTCAGCACGCTGGGGTGGTGCAGCGGCGCACGCGAACATTCATAGCCGGCGGGCTTGTGCAGCATCACCAGCAACTGTGCGTGAAAGGTCCAGGTTTCACCGTTCACGGTGAAGTTCAAATCAGCGGTGTTCAGCTCTTCGTCGGGGTCGACCACCACGCGGCCAGCCACGGTCACGTGGCCGTTCTGCACCAGCCCGGCGCAGGCACGCCGGTTGCCGAAGCCCTGGGTGTAGAGGATGTCTGCCATGCGCATGGGCGCGCAGTGTCGCATCCATGCCAACGAGGCCCGCGGCGCGGGTTGACCCGGGTGTCCAGGGCGCGGCCATGCTCGCAACATCGGCCGCTTCTCTTTGCTTCAGGAAAGGCTTTGCCATGCATAAATTGCCCGTTCGTTCAAAGCTCGCTCTGCGCCCTGTGGTCTCGGTGATCGGTGCTGCGCTGCTGCTCGCGGCTTGCGGCGGTGGCGACGACGACCCGGTGGACGAAGTCGGCCAGAACGCGTGCCTGCAGTACAGCCCCAGCGGGGCCAGCTACGACCCGGGCACGCCAGGGCTGAACGGCGCGCCCGAGATCGCCACCGGATTCGCCAGCAAAAAGGTCGCCTACTCGCGCAGCTTCATGGTGGTCGCCGCCAACCCCTTGGCCACCAAGGCAGGTTGCGAGGTGTTGAAGAAGGGCGGCAGCGCAGTCGACGCTGCCATCGCCACGCAGATGGTGCTGAACATCGTGGAGCCGCAATCGTCAGGCATCGGTGGTGGCGCCTTCATGCTGCACTACAGCCCGGCCACCGGCAAAGTCACGGCCTACGACGGGCGCGAGACCGCGCCTGCTGCAGCCACCGAAAACTACCTGCGCTGGATCAGCGACGCCACACGCACGACACCGCTGCCCAACGCCCGCGCCAGCGGCCGCAGCATCGGCACGCCGGGCGTGCTGCACATGCTGGATGCTGCGCACAAGGACGCCGGCAAACTGACCTGGAAGGAACTTTTCGACCCGGCGATCAAGATCGCCACCGACGGCTTCAGCATCAGCCCGCGCATGTTTGCCTCGGTCGCCGGCTCTGCCAGCAACTTGGTGCGAGACCCCGATGCCAGGGGCTACTTCCTGAACGTCGACAATACCGCCAAGGCGCAGGGCAGCCTGCTGAAGAGTCCGGCGCTCGCCACCACCTTCCAGGCCATCGCCAACGGCGGCATCGCTGCTTTCTATGGCGGCGCGATTGCACAGGACATCGTCGACAAGATCGGTGACACCACGGGCGGCATCACCCCGGGGCTGACCACCATGGCGGACATGGCGGCCTACCGGTCCAAGAAGCGGGAAGCCATCTGCAAAACTTACCGCACGGTGTGGGTGTGCGGCATGCCACCACCCAGCAGCGGCGGCCTGGCGGTGGCACAAACGCTCGGCATCCTGGAGAACTACGACCTTTCGCCGCACAAGCCCACCGCGATGGACAACAACGGCGGCAAGCCCACGGCCTTCGGTGTGCACCTGGTGGCTGAGGCGCAGCGCCTGGCCTACGCCGACCGCGACAAGTACGTGGCCGACACCGACTTCGTGCC
>JBBQMM010000445.1:0-3956 GCA_038328935.1 Burkholderiales bacterium | reverse complement strand
AGCGGCGTTGTATCGGAAGATGGCGTCGTAGGTCGGAAGGATGGCCCCCCCGCTATACCCGAAAATGGTGTCGACGCCTTCATCGGCGAGGACCTGGATGACCATCTCCGCCCCGTTCATGGTTTTTCCGGCGAGGCGTCGACAGCGCCCACGGCCTCTTCGATTTCCTGCGGGTACAGGTTGCGCCCGCCGCGGATCACGATGTCCTTGACGCGGCCGGTGATGTAGACGTCGCCGGCGGCGCTGTAGGCGCGGTCGCCGGTGTCGAGCCAGCCGTCGTGGAACAGGCGCGCGCTTTGCGCCGGGTTACGGTAGTAGCCGTGGCTGGCCGAAGGGCCGCGGAACTCGAGCCGGCCCTCGACCCGTTCACCCACCACTTGCCCGGCGTCGTCGAGGATGCGGATGTCGTGCCCCGGCAGCGGCCGGCCGCAGCCGACAAAACGCAGGGCCAGCAGGTCATCGGCAGCCGCCGGCAGCGCCTGCCGGGCGCGCGTGAAAGGCTCGCGCTGGATGCGGTCCACCGGCGCCTCCCGGCCCAGCGGCGGGAACAGCAGACCCACGCAGGCTTCAGCCAGGCCGTACACCGGCGCCACGGTTTGCGGCCGCAGGCCACAGCGCGCCAGCCGCTGCTGGAAGCGTTGCACGGTATCGGGGCTGACGGCTTCGGCGCCGTTGAAGGCCAGTCGCCAGGCGCTCAGGTCCAGGCCATCGAGCTCGGCATCGGTGATGCGCTTCAGGCACAGCTCGTAGGCAAAGTTCGGCGCTGCCGACAAAGTACCTCGGTAGTGGTGCAGCGCCTGCAGCCAGCGCAACGGCCGGGCCAGAAAGGCCAGCGGCGACATCACCACCAGCGGGAAACCCACATACAGGCCGGCCAGCCAGGAGCCGATCAAACCCATGTCGTGGTACAGCGGCAGCCAGCTGACGAACACATCGTCGGGCGTGCCCTGCGCCACCTGCACCATGGCACGGATATTGGCCAGCAAATTGGCATGCGTCAGCGCCACGCCCTTGGGGCTGCCGGTGCTGCCCGAGGTGTACTGGATGAACGCGATGTCGCCACCGTGCACGGCCACCGGCGCCGGCGCAGCGCGCGTGGCAGCCAGATCTTCAACGGTCGTGACGTGATGCAGCCCAGGCAGGCGCGCCTGCAGCAGCCGTGCCACCACCATCGCCTCGGGTACGGTGATCAGCAGGGCGGCCTGGGCGTTGTCCAGGATGCCGGTGTGGCGCAGCACATGGTCTTCCAGCTGCGAAGCGCGCGCTGGCGGGTAGATCGGCACCGGCACGGCGCCGGCGCGCAAGATGCCGAGGTAGGCAAAGAAGTAGGCCGGCGACGTGGGCAGCATGATGGCCACCGTCTGCTTCGGGCGCACCCCGGCGCGCTGCAGGCCCGCGGCCACGGCAGCCGCTGACGCCGCCAGTTCGCCGTAGGTGATCGGGTGCTCGATGTCGTCGATGAGGCAGATGATCTGTGTACGCCCGGGGTGCGCCTGCGCATGCCAGTCCAGCACGTCGAGCAGGGTCTGGGCCGCCGCAGGCTCCGGGATGGCGGGCGCACCCGGCGGCACACCGATCGGCGTCGGTGGCAAGACCTCCGACCGCGAAGGCGACCACGCGCTGGAGCCTTGCGGCACACGGCCGGCGGCGGGCGGCGCCTGCGCCGCGGCACCGCTAGCACCGTGCTGGGCGGCCAGCAGCAGGTCGCCCACCGTTTCGGCACGCTGCAGCGTCTGTTCGGGCAGGCTGACGCCAAAGGCCCGCTCCACGCGCAGCAGCAACTCCATGCGCGACAGGCTGTCCAAAGCGAGGTCGCGGTCGAGCACGCTGTCCAGGGTGACGGCCGGCAGGCCGGGCGCATCTGCGTGCACCACGCGCAAGGTGGCTTCGACCAGTTCCAGCAGCGCCGGCGCGGTAACCGCTCGCCCCGGCGCCGCAGACACCCCGTTGCGGCCTGCCTCAACCATCATGGCGCCGCCGACAGCCTGGCGCTGGAGGGCACAAGGGTCGTCATCGGTAGCCCTCCATCAACGAACCTCCGGCCAACACCATTGCAAAGCCTGTCTGCAACACGACTGCTGCAGCCTAAATCAAGGCCGAAGGCCTGTTTTGACGACGGTCAATCCGCTGCGCCAGCCGTGCTGCCATCATTCGCTTGTCGTGCGCCGGGCCGGGTCCGCAATTGTTGGACGAAGCAACCGGTGCCTCAGGGCACTTTGCCGGCCGGCGCGCACAGGATTTGACTTCAACCACCCCGCAGGAGATCCTGATGTCAAACAACACCGACGGCAGCACTCGCAGCAAAGCCACGCGCGCCAAGACCGCCGCGCCCGCCCCGGCCGCCCCAGCTTCAAGCGAGGCCTTCAGCGACGTGGCGTGGGTGGCCGACGAGCAGACCCGCGACGCGATGATTCGACTGGCCGCCTACACCTTCTACGAGCGCCGGGGCCATGTTTACGGCTCCGATCTCGAAGACTGGCTCGAGGCCGAGATGGAGGTCGACCGTCAGCTGTCGGCCTCGCAGCCAGCGAGTCATGCGTCAGCGTGGGCCCCCGAGCGCGCCCATGCGATAGCGCCGCTGGAAACGCGCGCTCGGACGCACGCCCCATCTGCGGCGAAGCCGGCCAAAGGCGCGCCTGCGAATTTCGCGCAGAACGTCGCGCACAACGTCGCGCCGAATGTCACGCAGAATGTCACGCAGAAAGCCGCGCCGAAAGCCGCGGCGAAGAAAGCCGCGGCCAAGGCTGGCAGCACCAAGCCACCCAAAGCGCGCAAGGCGCCAGAGGCCTGACGGCGGACGCTGCGGCCGCGCAGCACAGAGCCCGTCCAACCCTTCTCAGCCTCTCAGCCCTCGATTGCCGCCTGCGCCGCTGCCAGGCGCGCAATCGGCACACGGAACGGCGAGCAGCTCACATAGTCGAGCCCGGCACGGTGGAAGAAGCCCACCGATGCCGGGTCGCCACCATGTTCGCCGCACACGCCGACTTCGATGTCGGGCCGCACCGAACGCCCCTTGTCCACCGCCATTGCCACCAGCAGGCCCACGCCCTTCTGGTCGATCGAGCGGAAGGGGTCGTGTTCGTAGATGCCCTTCTTCAGGTACTCGGGCAGGAACTTGCCGGCGTCGTCGCGCGAGAAACCCATCGTCATCTGCGTCAGGTCGTTGGTGCCGAAGGAGAAAAACTCGGCCTGCTTGCCGATGCTTTCTGCCACCAGCGCGGCACGTGGCGTTTCGATCATCGTGCCCAGCATGTAGTGCAGCGTCTGGCCGCGCTCGGCAAACACCTGCGCCGCCACCGCGCGTATGACGGCCGCCTGCAGGTTGAATTCGCGCACCGAGCCCACCAGCGGCACCATGATCTCGGCCTTCACGTCCACGCCCTGGGCGCGCATGTTCAGGCCGGCCTCGAAGATGGCACGCGCCTGCATCTCGGTGATCTCGGGGTAGGTGATGCCCAGCCGGCAGCCGCGGTGGCCGAGCATCGGGTTGAACTCGTGCAAGTCTTCCACGCGCATCCTGATCTTGCCCGGCGAGACCTTCATCTGGCTGGCCATCACACGTTGCCCGGCCTCGTCGTGCGGCACGAATTCGTGCAGCGGCGGGTCGAGCAGGCGAATCGTCACCGGCAGCCCGTCCATGGCGCGGAACAGCCCTTCGAAGTCGCCACGCTGCATCGGCAGCAGTTTGGCCAGCGCCTTGCGCCGGCCCGCTTCGTCGTCGGCCAGGATCATCTCGCGCACCGCGCTGATGCGATCGCCTTCGAAGAACATGTGCTCGGTGCGGCACAGCCCGATGCCGGTGGCGCCGAAGTTGCGCGCCACCTCGGCCTCTTCGGGGGTGTCGGCATTGGTGCGCACCTCCAGCCGCCTGTAGCGGTCGGACAGCGCCATCAGCGCGCCGAAGTCGCCGCTCAGCTCGGCATCCTTGGTCGCCACCTTGCCGGCAAAAACCTCAC
>JBBQMM010000444.1:0-4012 GCA_038328935.1 Burkholderiales bacterium | reverse complement strand
TAGCGCCAGCAGCGCGGCCGTTGCCACGCGGCCCACCGCCGACGAGATGACGCGCCAGCTCTCAGGCGCGGTGCGCGCCGTGCGCAACGCCTCGGGCGCCGCCGTCCGGCCGCGTGCCAACCCATCCACCGATCTTGTCAGTGAGCTGAACAACATCGACTTCCGCAAAATGATCGGTGGCCCGCTGCAAGCAGCCGTCGACGCGCAGGTGGCTTCATCGCTGGCCACCGTGGATTTCATCAACAAGGTCGGCTTCAAGGAAGACGCCAACGGTGAACGTGAACTGGTAATGGTCGACTTTTCGCACAAGCGCAACAACGGCAAGAAGGCCGATGGCACCGAAGACATCAAGGACGTCGCGATTCGCGTGCCGTTGCTGGCCATGCTGCCGATTCCTTCGTTGCGCATCGAGCACGTCATCATCGACTTCAATGTCAAGCTCAATTCGGTGGAAAGCAGCAGCACGTCCACGGCGCTGGGCGTGAATGCAGAAGTCAAAGGCGGCTGGGGGCCGGTGAGCTTCAAGGTTTCGGCCTCGTTCCAGCGCAAGACGGCAACGAATGTGGAAGTGAAGAAGGAATACGCGCTGAACGTCAACGTCAAGGCTGTGCAGGACGAGATACCGGCAGGCCTGGAAAAAATCCTGGGCCTGCTGGCCGCTTGACGTCCCATCGACGCCTCATGGCCGAAATCACGCTGGCCGACTACACCGGCTACATCTTTCTGGAGATCATCAAGGCCCGTGAGATGGCCGACCGCCACTCGCGCCAACTCGCCGAGATCTACGCGCAGGACTCCGTGCTGCGGCACTTCTCGGTGCCACGCTTCAAGGTGCCGAAGATGGAATTGACGATACCGGTACTGATCTCTGGTGCGCGCTTCAACCAAGTTATCAGCTTCAATACGCCCGCGCCGAAGTTTGCGGGCTATGTCCTGGGGCGGTTGAAAGAGGTGGTCAGCGTCGTGCGATCTCGCGCTGACGACCCCTTCAGGCGGCCTGGAGTTGCTCCGGCGGCGCCGGCTGCACCGATCGCCCCGGCGCGGGCAGCGCATCGTGCTGGCGGGTCCAAGGCTGCCGCGGCGCACGCGCCGGCGGCAGCCGAGCCGCTGGAAAGCGTCGTCAACCAATTCTGGCGCCAACTGAAGGACAACCCCGACCCGTCGCAGCCAGGCGAGATCGTTCGCAAATTCTGGGCGCGCTTGTTCGAGCAGGTATTGCTCGAAGAAAACCTGATGGAGCTATACAAGAAGTTCAACCCCGGCAATGAGCTTTTCCGACAAAGCCTGGATGACGTGTTGAGGGTTGTGACCTCACAGACCGTGGTCGACAGCACCACGATCCAGAGCCTGCTCATCAACCCGGAAACCAATGTCGTCAAGAACGGCAGCAGCGACACCTCGGTGTTCACGCTGAAGGCGGAGTTGCTGGAAGAAGGCTTCTACATCCGCAGCGTGAGAGACGAGACCACCGGTGAAGTGCGTACTGTGGTCGAGTTCGAGTAGCCTGCCGTGCAAACCTTCTTGCACGACAGGCTGCGCAAGCTGGAGGCTCTGCTGCTGCGGTCCAGCCAGGTGCTGACGAAGTACAACCAACTCGACCTTGACCTCGCAGCCGCACTCAGCGGGTTTCTGGAAGAAGGCATAGCGCTGCACCGTGCGCTGCAGCTGACCCGCACCGAAAACGCGCTGCTGGCACTGCAAGCTCAGTTCGTCAGCGCTGAACAAGGCACGCACCCCGACACGCTGTTGCGCAGCACCGGGCATCGGCGCGAGCTGGTGCGGTCCATCGCGCTGCGCGTGTTGCAGCACAGTGCCGAACTGCTGCGCAACAGCACAGCCGAAGACCGACAGCGGCTCGATGAAGCCAGCGGCCAACTGCGACCGTTGGTGCTTCTGGCGCTGCGTGACGGAATGGTGCCATTGCACAACAGCAGGCGAGTCAGCCAACGCGCATTGCAGCGCCTGTGGACCGCCCTGCTGCAAGCTTCCGACAGCGCGCTGGCGGCGCGCCAGCTGGCGATGCAATGCAGCGTCTACGACATCCTGCTGCTGTTGGGCGAACACGTCGATGCCGCGACGCGTCATCCGGTCCGGGACCGCGGGCGACAGGAATCCGGCGTCACATCGAAGCTAGGGGATTGACACCCTATCGGCCGAAGTTTCCACTCACCGGTGACGTCACAGCTCGCGGTCCCTGCACCAACTTTATCGAGGACACGCCAGCCGAGCTTGTGATGTCGTTTGGGGTCGAGCGGACCCTGGCTGACGCCGGCGATTCACCAGCCGCGCGAACAGACCACGTTCCACTCCGCCGTCGTTTGTCCTAATGAGGAGAACTTCGCATGGCAACCAAGAAGAGCGCCGCGACTTCGGCGAGCAGCAGTCCAAAGAGCGCGGGCAAGCCCACCGACGAGAGCACGGCACGTGCGCGCAGCGCTGAAAACACGCCCAGCAAGGCAGACCTCGATCTGCGCGACCGCCTGAAAGCCGGGCCTCGAAGACCGGCAGGGCCGCCCCTGGTGGGCGACATCATGACCAAGTCGGCGATGGACGCACTTCGCAATGAAGTGGTGCCCGCTGCCACCGAACCCAAAAAGCCGAGAGCGAGCAAGTAATCATGGCCCTTACCCTTGTTCAAAACGTCGGCCTGTCCGACACCGCCAGCAGCCAGACCACCTCGACCATCTGCGAGCCCACGGCTGCTGCCAACGAACGCCAGTTGTTCATGACCGGCAACTGGTTCGCCAGCAGCTCGGCCGACGGCGGCGCCAACTGGACCTACGTCAACCCGTTCAACCGCTTCCCGGCCAGCGCCGGAGGCTTTTGCTGCGACCAGGTGGTGGTCTACAACGCCCGCTTCAAGATCTGGATCTGGCTGCTGCAGTACTCAGCGGCCGCGAACGGCGAAAACCTGTTCAGGATCGCCATCTCGCGCGAAGCCAGTTTCGGCAGTTGGTACTACTGGGACTTCACACCGCGCGGCGTGAATGCAACCTGGACCGGCAACTGGTTCGATTACCCCGACATGGCCTTCACCGACGCCAACCTGTTTGTCACCTTCAACATGTTCAAGGGCAACGCCTGGCAGCGCGCCACGGTGTTCCGATTCCCGCTCGCCACGCTGGCATCGGGTGGCTCGCTGGGCTATCGCTCCTGGGCCACCACGGCCAACGGCTCGATCCGGCTGTGCCGCGGGCCGGGCGCCAACATGTACATGGGCAGCCACAACAGCGCCAACCAGATCCGCGTGTTCAAGTGGCCAGACAGCGCCACCGGGCTGACCTGGAAAGACGTGAACGTGCGCTCCTGGCTGGGAGGCTCCTATTCCGCACCCGGCCCGGGCGGCGTGAACTGGCTGGGTCGCACCGACTCGCGCATCACCGGTGCCTGGGTGGGCGCTGGCACCATCGGCTTCATGTGGACAGCCAACCGCGATGGCAGCCACCCGCTGCCCTACGTGCGCGTGGTCCGCGTTCGCGAAGCCGCAATGACGCTGCTGGACGAGCCGGACATCTGGAGCGCGAACTCGGCCTGGGCCTACCCGGCAGCAGCCGCCAACGCGCAGGGCGTAGCGGGTTTCAGTGCCTTCTTTGGCGGCGGCGCGCGGCACCCCAACCACGTGGTGGGCGTGAAGTCGGCCACCGGCTGGGACAGCGTCATCACCAAGGCCAGCACGCACAGCCCACCCGACCAGTCCTGGGGCGACTACTTGTCGTGCATTGCGCACAACGCCAGCACCACGCAATGGGTCGCCTCGGGCTACACGCTGCAGGGCGGCACCGCGCGCAAGAACATCGAACCCCGCTTCGTCCGCTTCCGCACCTAAGGAGAACCTCAGCCATGTACTAGCGCTTGAACCGCGCGCCTGCACGGCAACTGGTAGCTGCGCCTTGCGTCTACCTTCGTCGGCGTGCTGGCCATCAACGGGGGGCTTCCTGGTCACCTGGTACCTGCTGGATGCCGGTGTCAGCCTGTTCGAAAAGGCCCTGGGCAAAGGCAAACCGGCAGGGCC
>JBBQMM010000443.1:0-4025 GCA_038328935.1 Burkholderiales bacterium | reverse complement strand
ACGACCAGCACCGCGGCTGGTTCCATTCCTCTCTGCTCACGGCCTGCGCGATGAATGGGCGCGCGCCCTACCGCGGCCTGCTCACCCACGGCTTCACCGTGGACAGCCAGGGCCGCAAGATGAGCAAGTCGATGGGCAACGGCGTCGACCCGCAACAGACCACGCAGAAGCTCGGCGCGGAAATCATCCGCCTGTGGGTGGCAGCCTCCGACTACTCCGGGGACATCGCCGGGGACGACAAGATCCTGGCGCGCGTGGTGGACGGCTACCGCCGCATCCGCAACACGCTGCGTTTCCTGCTCGCCAACACCTCGGATTTCAACGCCAGCATCGACGCCGTGGAGCCGGCCCGCATGCTCGAAATCGACCGCTGGGCGGTGTCGCGCGCGGCACAGTTCCAGGCCGAGGTCTTGAAACACTACGAGGTGTATGAATTCCACCCGGTGGTGGCCAAACTGCAGGTGTTCTGCAGTGAAGACCTGGGCGCGTTCTACCTCGACGTGCTGAAAGACCGCCTTTACACCACCGCGCCCGGCAGCCTGGCGCGGCGCAGTGCGCAAACGGCACTGCACCACATCACGCAGGCCCTGCTGCGTTGGATGGCGCCTTTCCTGAGTTTCACTGCCGAAGAAGCCTGGGCGCTGGTGGGCCCGAAGTCATCGGGTTCGCCTTCCATCTTCACCGAAACCTCCTGGGCCTTCGAGCCGCCTGATGACGATTTGCTGCAACGCTGGTCGCGCATCCGCGAGGTGCGCGAGCTGGTGAACAAGGAGATCGAGGCGGTGCGCATCACCGGCACCGTGGGCTCGTCGTTGCAGGCCACCGTCGTCATCACCGCGGCGCCGGCCGACCATGCATTGCTGGCAGCACTGGGCGACGACCTGCGCTTCGTCTGCATCACCTCGTCGGCCACGCTGGTGGCCGGTGATGCGCTGGCAGTGACGGTGCAGCCGTCCACGGCCACCAAGTGCGAACGCTGCTGGCACTGGCGCAGCGACGTGGGCCATGATGCCGCGCACCCGGGCCTCTGTGGCCGCTGCACCAGCAATCTCTACGGCGCCGGTGAACCGCGCCGGGTGGCCTGAGCATGGCCGCGCGCGGCAACAGAAACTCGCCCAGCCTGTGGCTGTGGCTGGGATTGGCGGCGCTGGTGATCCTGGCCGACCAGGTGACGAAGACGCTGATCATCGGCTGGTTCTCGCTGGGCGATGTGCGCCCCGTCACCAGCTACTTCAACCTGGTGCGTGCGCACAACCCTGGAGCCGCATTTTCCTTCCTGGCCGACGCCGGCGGCTGGCAGCGCTGGCTGTTTTCGGGCCTCGGGCTGGTGGTGTCGGGCTTCATCATCTGGATGATCCGCAGCCACCCGGGTGAAAAGCTGTTCTGCTTTGCCGTCAGCATGATCATGGGTGGTGCGCTGGGCAATGTCGTCGACCGCTTGCTGCATGGCTACGTGGTGGACTTCCTGCAATTCAGATTCGCCATCCTGCAACCGGTGTTCCAGGGCGGATATTTCCCGGCCTTCAACCTGGCCGACAGCGCCATCACGCTGGGTGCCATCTGCCTGATCCTGGATGAGTTGTTGCGCGTACGTCGTGCACGCTGACCTGGATCAATGCTGATGCATTCAGGGCCACCCGGGCTTGCCCTGAGTGCCGCGCCCGGTTGGCGCGCCTAAGCTGCCGCCATGGAACCGCTGCCGCAGACCTCGCCGCAGGCGCAGCCCGCACAGGCTGACTTGACTGCTGACTTGCCTGCTGACTTGCCCGCAGCGGCGCCCGATGTCGTGCCCGCTGGGGTGCCGCTCTCAGCGGCAGCAGGTGCGCCTGCGCCCATCCAGCTCAACCCGCTGAGCTTCAAAGACCCGCTGCGCTGGCTGCGGCTGGGTTGGCGCGACTTTTTGCAGGCGCCGGCAATTGGCGTCTTCTATGGCCTGTGCTTCATGGTCATGGGTTGGGCGCTGCTGAAGGTGTACGAGAACGCACCGGCCTACATGCTGGCTTTGTCGGCGGGTTTCCTGTTGATGGGCCCGTTCCTGTGCCTGGGCCTGTATCGCGTCAGTCAGCGCCTTGAAAACGGCGAGAAGCCGGACCTCGGCGACTCGCTGCTGGCCTGGGACACGCGCACCGGGCAGTTGGCCATCTTCGGTTTTGTGCTGTTGGTGCTGGAAATGCTGTGGGGCCGCGTCACGCTGGTGGTGTTTGCCGTCAGCTTCGACGGCATGCCCGACTTCAAGGGCTCGCTGCTGGCCTTGCTGGAGCCGCAGAATTTGCCGTTCATTGCCGCATGGGCGGCGGTGGGCGCGATTTTCGCGAGCCTCATCTATGCCGTCAGCGTGGTGTCGATTCCGATGATCCTGCACCGCCAGACCGACGCCATCACCGCAGGGCTGACCAGCATGCGACTGGTGTTGACGCAAACGGGCGTGATGCTGTGGTGGGCGGCGCTCATCGCCGGCCTGGTGCTGCTGGCGTTGCTGCCGTGGTTTGCAGGGCTCGTCGTCGTGGGCCCGGTGTTGGGGCACGCCACCTGGCATGCCTACCGCAACGCCGTGGCCGACCCGGTCTTGCCGGCTGAGCAGGGCAGCTTGCAGAGCGAACGACCCGGTTGATGTAGACGTCTTGCATGATCCGGGTCGTCGCCCCTAATCATGACAGTTAGCGCCTGTCGCCCATCGCGTGGGCGATCGTGCTGAGGTCCACGTACTCCAAGTCGCTGCCAGCAGGCACGCCGCGCGCCAGCCGCGTCACCTTCAGGCCGCGGGCCTTCAACGCCGTGGCGAGCGCATGCGCCGTGACTTCACCTTCGGCCGTGAAGCCGGTGGCCAGTATCACTTCCTGCACCACACCATCGTCAGCCCGCTGCAACAACTGCTCGGCACCAATGTCGTGGACGCCCACGCCATCCAGCGGGCTCACGCGCCCCATCAGCACGAAGTACAAGCCCTTGTAGCTGCCGCTGCGCTCCAGCGCTGCCTGGTCGGCCGGGCTTTCCACCACGCACAGCTGCCGTGCGTCGCGCTGCGGGTCTCGACAGGTGCCACACAGCAGTTGCGCGGTAAAGGTGTGGCAGCGCTGGCAGTGCTGCGTGCCCTGCATGGCTTCTTGCAGCGCCGCCGCCAGGCGCTGCGCGCCTTCGCGGTCGTGCTGCAACAGATGAAAGGCCATGCGCTGCGCCGACTTCACACCAACCCCCGGCAGCCGGCGCAGCGCCTCGACCAGGCCGTCGATCAGCGGCTCAGCCACAGCGAATCATGGCCACGAGCGATGCTGGCAACGCGGATACCGGCAGCGACGGCCCGCGTTCAGAACGGGAACTTCATGCCGGGAGGCAGCGGCATGCCCGCGGTGAGTTTGCCCATCTTCTCGGTGCTGACTTCTTCGGCACGGCGCACGGCCGCGTTGAAGGCTGCGGCCACCAAGTCTTCCAGCATGTCCTTGTCTTCGGCCAGCAGGCTGGGGTCGATGGTGATGCGCTTGACGTCGTGTTTGCACGTCATCACCACTTTCACCAGGCCGGCGCCCGACTGACCTTCCACTTCGATCAGCGCCAGTTCATCCTGGGCGCGCTTCATGTTGTCTTGCATGGCCTGGGCTTGTTTCATCAAGCCGGCCAGTTGGCCCTTCATCATGGCTGTGGTCCTTTGTGGTTCAAAACAGGAGTTGGGGTCAAACGGGTTTGATCGAGCCCGGCACGATGCGCGCGCCCTTGAACTGCGACAGCAGTTCGCGCACCAGCGGGTCTTGCTGGATGCTGGCCTCGGCGGCCTGCTGGCGGCGCTGGCGCTCGGCGGCGTCGCGCAACGCTGGCGAGTCTTGCGGCGTACCAGCCTCCAGCTCCAGCACCACCGGCTCGCCCAGCAACAGCGTCAGCGCCGCAGCCAGCTTGTCGGCCAGCAGCGGGTTGCGCAGCGGCTCACGGGCCACCACCAGATGCCAGCGCTGCGGTGCCGCCGTGGTGTCGATATGGCGCAGGCCAGCCTGCGTGGCCAGCTCCTTCACCAGCGCGGCCACCGCACCCTGCTC
>JBBQMM010000442.1:0-4036 GCA_038328935.1 Burkholderiales bacterium | reverse complement strand
CTGTCGGGCGGCCAGCAGCAGCGGGTGGCGATCGCGCGCGCGCTTTCGATGGACCCGATCGTGATGCTGTTCGACGAGCCCACCTCGGCGCTCGACCCCGAGATGGTGGGCGAGGTGCTGGACGTGATGGTCAAGCTGGCGGATGAAGGCATGACGATGATGGTGGTCACGCACGAGATGGGCTTTGCCCGCAAGGTGAGCCACCGCGTGATCTTCATGGACGCCGGCAAGATCGTCGAAGACTGCAGCAAGGACGACTTCTTCAACAACCCCGACGCGCGCTCCACGCGGGCCAAGGACTTCCTGTCCAAGATTCTGCAGCACTAACTTCCATGATGCGGGGCAGCGCCCCGGGTCATGGAACACTTCCACATCAAGTTTCATGATGCGGGGCAGCGCCCCGGGTCGTGGGGCATTCCACGTTAACGGCTGCTGCAAGGACCAGACCGCGATTCCACGCCGACCGGCTATGGGCGCCGCTGTGTACATCGCGGATGTGACAATCCGCACATGCAAGACATTCTGACCCTGCGCCGCCCCGACGACTGGCACCTGCACCTGCGCGACGGCGCTGCACTGGCGGCCGTGCTGCCAGCCTCGGCGCGGCAGTTCGCGCGGGCCATCGTGATGCCCAACCTGCGGCCACCGGTCACCACCGCAGCGGCAGCCGTCGCCTATCGCGAACGCATCATTGCTGCGCTGCCCGCCACGGGCACCGGCAGCGACTTCCAGCCGCTGATGACGATGTACCTCACCGACAACACGCCGGCGGACGAGGTGCGGCGCGCGCGCGAAGCAGGTGTGGTGGCGCTCAAGCTCTATCCGGCAGGCGCCACCACCAACAGCGACGCCGGCGTCACCGACATTCGCAAGACCTACGCCACGCTGCAAGCCATGCAGCGCGAAGGCCTGCTGCTGCTGGTGCACGGCGAGGTGACCGACTCCGAGATCGACATTTTCGACCGCGAAGCCGTGTTCATCGACCGCGTGATGGAGCCGTTGCGCCGCGACTTCCCGGCGCTGAAAGTGGTGTTCGAGCACATCACCACCGCCGAGGCTGCGCAGTACGTGGCGAGCGCCGGCGCCCACACCGGCGCCACCATCACCGCGCACCACCTGCTGTACAACCGCAATGCATTGTTCATCGGCGGCTTGCGGCCCCATTACTACTGCCTGCCGGTGCTGAAAAAAGAGCGACACCGCATGGCGCTGGTGCAGGCGGCCACCTCGGGCAGCACGCGTTTTTTTCTGGGCACCGACAGCGCGCCTCACGCATCGGCGTTGAAGGAACAAAGCGTGTGCGGCGCCGGTTGCTACACCGCACCGGCTGCGCTGGAGATGTACGCCGAAGCCTTCGAAGCCGCGGGCGCGCTGGACAAACTGGAAGGCTTCGCCAGCCTGCACGGCCCGGCTTTTTATGGTTTGCCGGTCAACACCGGCACCGTGACGCTGCGCCGCCAGGCCTGGACGCTGCCCGAGACGCTGCCCTTCGGCGACGCGCTGATCAAGCCCTTGCGTGCCGGCGAGACGCTGAACTGGCGCCTGGGCTGAGCGCGCGATGCAGCAGCTCGTCGACGGCGGATGCCCTTTGTTCGAGCGCGGCGTTGAAGGCGCTGGCGTCGGCCACGGCCATGGGTATGGCCGGGTGGCAGATGCGGTCGCACATGCGGCCTCACATGCGGTTGCACATGCGGTTGCAGGTGCGGTTGCAGACGCGGTCTCTGATGCGCCCACGCCCACCTTTTCATTGTTGCGCGCGTCCATCGCGCCGGAGTACTGTGCATGAGCCAAGAACGTGTGATGCTGTTGATCGACGCCGACAACCTGTCGCTGGATGTGATGGAGCAGACGGTGCGCCTGCTGCTCAACCAGCATGGCGGCCTGCACGTGCGCCGGGCCTACTGCACGGCCGAAAGCGCGGTGGCCAACCAGGCGGCCTTCAAGCGGCTGGGCATCAAGCCGATGGTCAACCTGGCGGCCGGCAAGAACAGCACCGACATCGCGATGGCGGTGGATGCCATCGACCTCGTGCTGGCCGAGCGCCCCGACGTGGTGGTGATCGCCTCTTCTGACAGCGACTTTGCGCCGCTGGTGCACCGCCTGCGTGAGAAGGGTTGCGTGGTGCGCGGCTTTGGCCAGAAGGGCAAGGTCGGCGACGAAACGCAGGACGTCTACGACGACTACACGGTGATCGAACACCGGGGCTCGTCAGCGGCCAAGGCACCAGCCCGGGTGCCTGCCAAGACCGTGAGAGCACCGCGCACCAGCCGGGCGCGCGTGACCGCAAAAGTGGTGGCTCCAGCAGGGGCGGGCGAAGTGCCTGCGTCTCGAGCGCCGGCGACCAAGGCGGCAGCCCCGCGCGGGCCTGCCGGTGGCCGCGTTGCGGCCAAGCGGGCAGCGCCGCGCGAGAAGCCGCTGCCGCAGGACGCGGCCGACACCAGCGCCATCTTCGAGGCGATTGTTGACGGGGCGCATGACGCCGAAACGCCGGTGGCCGAGCCGAAGCCCACTGCCAAGACAACCGGCCGTGCGCGCAAGCCCGCCGCCAGCAAAGCGCTCGCCGCGCCTGAGCCTTCGTCGTTGCTTGAGCCTGCGTCCACGCCTGTTGGAGAGCCGACGGCCCAGGCCCCGGCAGCCAGTCCGGCGCCGGTGCGCGCACGGGGGCGCAAGCCAAAGGCCGTCGACGTGGATGAAGTGGTTGCAGCGGCCCCGGTGGCGCCCGTCGCAGCGCCGGCTGCAGCGCTGGCTGAAGCGTCCGGCGCTGCTGCACCGCGCGCCACATTGAAGGCTGTGATGGCCTGCCTGCCCGAGTTGGAGCGGGGCCAGTCCCTGGCCTTGAACGTGGCCGTGCAGCGGCTGCGCGAGGCGCGGCTGCTGGGCAAGAACAGTTCTTCGCTGAAGCTGTTTTCGCAGTTTTCCGACAGCCTGGAACTGCTGCCTGCGCGCAACCCTTCGCAGGTACGTCTCAGAGGCTGAACTGTTGTTCAGTGCCCTCGGCTGCTGCCTGGGTCTGCCGCTTTGGTCTGGAGCCTTGGTTTTGAGCAATCAGCAAGCCTTGCTCGCCGCATGGCTCATAACCCCCCGTGGCGTCAGGTTGCTTGAATCAGACCTTCTCGCCCTAACATCTGAGCCTGTTGAAGAGAACTGCCGCACCTGCGGCCTACATCCATGAAACGAATCCTGTTGTTTGTCGGTACCAACCTGGCTGTGATGCTGGTGTTGGGCCTTGCTGCCAACCTGTTGGGCTTGAACCGCTTCCTGTCGGCCAATGGCCTGAACATGGGGCAGTTGCTGGGCTTTGCACTGCTGATGGGATTTGGCGGCGCCATCATTTCGCTGCTCATCAGCAAGCCGATGGCCAAGATGAGCACCGGCGCGCAGGTCATCAACGACAGCAACGACCCCACGCACCGCTGGATCGTCGGCACTGTCGAAGGCTTTGCCAAGAAGGCCGGTATCGGCATGCCCGAGGTGGCCATCTTCGAGGGCGCGCCGAATGCGTTTGCCACCGGCGCGTTCAAGAACTCAGCCCTGGTGGCAGTGTCTACCGGCCTGCTGCAGAGCATGAGCCGCGAAGAGGTTGAAGCCGTGATCGGCCACGAAGTCGCTCACGTGGGCAACGGCGACATGGTGACGATGACGCTGATCCAGGGCGTGATGAATACCTTCGTGGTCTTCATCTCGCGCGTGGTGGGGTACTTCGTCGACAAGGTCATCCTGCGCAACGATCGCGAAGGTCCAGGCATCGGCTATTACGTCACCACGGTGGTGATGGACATCGTGCTGGGCGTGCTGGCCGCCATCATAGTGGCCTGGTTTTCGCGCCAGCGCGAGTACCGCGCCGACGCCGGCGCAGCGTCGCTGATGGGCCGCAAGCAGCCGATGATCAATGCGCTGGCCCGCCTGGGTGGGCTTGACCCCGGCGAGTTGCCCAAGACCGTTGCGGCGATGGGCATCAGCAGCAAGCCCAGCAGCGTGATGGCGCTGTTCTCCAGCCACCCGCCGATGGAAGACCGTATCCGCGCGCTGCAGCAGT
>JBBQMM010000441.1:0-4057 GCA_038328935.1 Burkholderiales bacterium | reverse complement strand
CGATAACGTTTCCGTGGTTCCAGAGCCTGGCCAGTGGGCGTTGCTGCTGGCTGGTCTGGCCGCAGTTGGCACGGTTGCCCGGCGCCGTCGGTCCACCATCTGACCCATATCCGCGCACCGCACAGACACCCGCCTCGGCAGGTGTTTTTCGTTGGTTGCCGTGCAGGTATTGGAGGAGGAGCCGCGGCAGTATGCAGAGCACCACTTTCCCCTGCGGTCAGGTGCCGGCAATGAAGAACTTGATCACCGACTTGGCCACAAAGCCCACCAGCCCGAAGCCCAGCGCCAGGAAGAGCACGAAGGTGCCGAACTTGCCGGCCTTCGATTCGCGCGCCAGTTGGAAGATGATGAACACCATGTACAGCATGAACGCGCCGACCCCGAAGGTCAGCCCGAAGGCGGCGATCTGCTCTTCGGTGTAGCCGAACATCAGAGCGTGTCCGCCGCCTCGGCTTCACCCGCTGGGTGCACCAGATCGCAGTAGGCATGCCAGCTGGCGTGCGCCAGCCACGGCGCCACCACCACCAGCCCCAGCAGCAACGAGGCCATGCCCAGCAGCGACAGGCCCATCAGCAGCGCCGCCCACAGCGCCAGCGGGCCGGGTGAGGCCAGCACCGCGTCCCAGCTGGTCAGCACGGCCTGCAGCACCGTGGCCTTGCGGTCCAGCAGCAGCGGTATGGCCACCACGCTGGACGCAAACACCGGGGCAGCCAGCACGCCGCCCAGCATCAGCCAGGCTTCGAAGAGCCAGCTGCGGTCCTGAGCCACCACGAAGCGCAGAAAGTCCAGCGGCCGCGTGATGGGCACTTCGGTGAAGCTGGTGATCATTGATGCCGACGTGAAGACCCATCCTGTACCGGCCAGGCCCAGCAGCAGGCCGAAGTGCATCAAACGCGGATCGCGCGTGCGCCACACGCGCAGCGCATCGGTCAGCCCGGGTTGAGCACCGCGCTGCAAGGCCCTGCTGATGGCGTACAGACCCGTGGCCACGATGGGCGCGACGATGAGAAAACCGCTGAAGGCGCCGGCCATGATCCAGAAATCGTCGCGCGCCCACCAGAGCACGGCGAGCCCGAAAAGCGCCGCCACCGCGCCGTGCGCCAGGCCGGGCAGCGGGCAGCGCAGCAGATCGTTCCAGCCGCGGCGCAGCCACAGCAATGGCTGTCCAAAGCCCACGCTGTGCACGCGCGGCCTGCCAAAAGCGCCAGGTACCTGCGGCGCTGGCGCCTGGGGATGTGGGGGTGGGATGGGGGGCGGCAAGGGCGGTTGGAACGTGGGGTGCCATGCAGTCTACGCGGACGTGTCGACAAGCGCCTTGACACAGAGGCTGAGAGTTTTTCGAGCGTGCCCGAGCAGCGCGTCAAAGGGTGTCCGATCTAGGCGCAAAGCACAGCCATAGCTCGGGCTATGGCGAGCATTTGCAACGACGAGCGGGCGGCTTTGGCGTGATGAGCGGGCATGATGGAAATACTCTCAGCCTCTTAGGTCACGCAGTGGGCTCCGCTGGCGACAGCAGCGCCTGGGCACTGTGCACCAGCGTGGCGGCCGATGCATCCGGCAACTCGAGATCCCGGGCCTGCGCAAAGTGCGTGAAGTTGCGTTGCATCGAGCGCAGGTAGACCGGGTCGTAGTGCTGCTCCAGCAACTCCAGCACGACCTGGGCCAAAGGGCCCGGAGCGGCGGGGTCCAGCCCGCTGCCCGCGGTGGCTTGAGCGCGCGCCAGTGCTTGCCAGCGCTGCACGGTCTGGGCGCCTCGCAGTTCGGTCAGCGACTGCAGTTGCTTGCAGAAGAGTTCAGCGTCAGTCACGAAGTGCGGATAGTCCTGCAGCAGGAAGCTCACCCGCGCCGGCAACGCCATGTGCACGCGGATGCAGGGCGACGCACGCAGCTGCACCAGCAGCGTCTCGGGCACGCGCAGGCGGCCGATGGTGCGGCTCTCGCTTTCTGCAAACACCGGCCGCGCCGGGTCGAAACCGCGCAAGCGGTGCCAGACGCCGGTCTCGAAGGCCTTTTGTGACGGCTGTGGCTGGCCGGGCAGCGGCCCGAGCACCGAGCCGCGGTGGCAGGCCAGCGCTTCCAGGTCCAGCACCTGCGCACCCTGCGCCGCCAACGCCTGCAGCAGCCGACTCTTGGCCGAGCCCGTGGGCCCGCACAGCACGCGGTAGTGCAGCGTGGCGGGCAGCGTCTGCAGCTGGTCCAGCACTTCACGCCTGAAGGCCCGGTAACCGCCTTCCAGCACGCGCACCGTGAAACCGATTTCAGCCAGCACGGTGCTCAACGCGCCCGAGCGCTGGCCGCCGCGCCAGCAATACACCAGCGGGCGCCAGCCACGGGGGTGCGGCAACACGTGGGTTTGCACATGGCGCGCAATGTTGAAGGCGGCCAGCGCGGCGCCGCGCTTGCGGGCATCGAAGGGCGACACCTGTTTGTATTCGGTGCCCACGATCTGGCGCTCGTCGTCGTTCAGCGTCGGCCAGTTGACAGCGCCGGGCAGGTGGTCTTCGGCGTACTCGCTCTCGCTGCGGGCGTCGATGACGCAGTCGAATGTGCCGTACTGGGCCAGCGCGTCGGCGGCGGTGATGCGGTGCAGGGCCATGGCGTCGGTGTTATGGGCGCGACCGCACTGAAAGGCCGGCGAGGGGATGGGCCGATCAAGGCCCGGTCGTGGCCACGGCGTCGAGCAATTCGACTTCGATACGCAATTGCGCCTTCGGCCGTTGCAGGTCCGGGCCGTCGACCAGGAAGGTGTCTTCCACCCGTTCGCCCAGCGTCGTCACCTTGGCCAGTTGCAGGTTGATGGCGTTACGGGCCAAGACGCGGGCGATGGCATACAGCAGACCCGTGCGGTCGCTGGCCGAAACCGTCAGCAGCCAGCGCTGGGCGCGTTCGTCGGGCGCCAGCGCCACGCGGGGCGTGACCGGGAAAGAACGCACGCGGCGTGACACCCGGCCGCTGCGCGGCTCGGGCAGCGGGCCGGTGGAATCCAGCGCCATCGAGGCCTGTGTCTCGACCAGCGAGATCAGGTCGCGGTAGCCGCCCGGGGTGTCCGGCACCATGGCCTGCGTGGCAACGACCTGGAAGGTGTCGAGCGCAAAGCCGGTTCGGGTGGTGTGGATGCGGGCGTCCAGGATGCTGAAACCGGCGCTGTCGAAATAGCCGCAGATGCGTGCAAACAGGTCGGGCCGGTCGGGCGAATAGACCAGCACCTGCAGGCCATCGCCGGCTGCCGAAGGGCGCGCGCGAACAATGGGCACCGCGGTCTTCACGTGGCGCCACAGCGAACGCGCGTGCCAGGCGATGTCGGCCGCGTCGTGGCGGGCAAAGTAGCTCACCTCCAGCGTCTGCCACAGCGGCTCTTCGGTGCCTGGCAGCGCGCTGTGCAGCGCCAGGTTCTGCCGCGCCTCCTGCTTGCGCGCCTCGATCTCGGCGTCCAGGTTGGGTTGCGCACCGCCCAGGGCTCGCAGGGTCAGTCGGTACAGGTCTTCCAGCAGCTTGGCTTTCCAGCCGTTCCAGACCTTGGGACTGGTACCGCGGATGTCGGCCACGGTCAGCAAGTACAGCGCCACCAAACGCCGTGGCGTGCCCATCAGGCGCGCGAACGACTGCACCACGTCGGCGTCGGTCAGGTCTTCCTTCTGCGCCACGCGGCTCATCGTGAGGTGGTGCTGGACCAGGAACTCGATCAACTGCGTGTCGGCCCGCTCGATGCCGTGGTCACGGCAAAAGCGCCGCACCTCGACGGCACCGAGGTCGGAATGATCGCCCCCGCGGCCCTTGGCGATGTCGTGGAACAGTGCGGCCACCGTCAGCACCCAGGGCTTGTCCCACTGGCTGGCCAGCTGGCTGCAGAACGGGTACTCGTGCGCATGCTCGGGGATGAAGAAACGGCGCATGTTGCGCATCACCATCAGGATGTGCTGGTCCACCGTGTAGGCGTGGAACAAGTCGTGCTGCATTTGCCCCACGATGCGCCTGAACACCCACAGGTAGCGGCCCAGCACGCTGGTCTGGTTCATCAGCCGCAACGCGCGCGTCAGGCCCTGCGGCTGGCGCAGGA
>JBBQMM010000440.1:0-4062 GCA_038328935.1 Burkholderiales bacterium | reverse complement strand
GTCTTCGCTGCCCATGTAGACCACGCATTCCATGCCGTAGCGGGCGCAGATGGTGGCCGTGGCCACACCGTGCTGGCCGGCCCCGGTTTCGGCAATCACGCGCGGCTTGCCCATGCGGCGCGCCAGCAGCGCCTGGCCGATGGTGTTGTTGACCTTGTGCGCGCCGGTGTGGTTCAGGTCTTCGCGCTTGAGGTGAATCTGCGCGCCGCCGATCTCGCGGCTCAGCCGCGCGGCGTGATAGATCGGGCTCGGGCGCCCGACGAAGTGCTTCAGCTCGTGCCGATATTCGGCCATGAATTCGGGGTCGACGCGGTAGCGCGCGTAGGCGGCGTCCAGCTCATACAACGCGTGGGTCAGCGTCTCGGCGACAAAGCTGCCGCCATAGGTGACGCCATTGACGGGCCCGAAGTGCCCGTGGGCATCGGGTTGTTGATAGTTCAGCATGGGGGTTTCCAGATTCGTTGTCAGCGCACGCAGCCGTCGGGTCTTGCTCAGGCATTGAGCCGATCGGCGTCGCGCACCGCCAGGCAGAACTGGCGCATCAGCTGGGCGCTCTTGATGCCCTTTGCTGTTTCAACGCCAGAGCTCACGTCAACGGCCCAAGGCCGGACGCGAAGCACCCCATCGGTCACGTTGGCAGGACTCAACCCACCAGACAAAACGACCGGAAGGGGCACGCTTGGTGGAATCTGTGACCAATCGAAAACCTTTCCGCTGCCGCCGTAACCCGCCACATGCGTGTCGAGCAACAAGGCCTGTGCGCTGGCATAACGCCCCGCGCAGTCTAGCAAATCGAAACCCGGCGCCATGCGCGCCGCCCGCAAGTAGGGCCTCCCGGCGGCTTCGCAGGCCTGCGGGGTTTCGTCGCCGTGGAATTGCAGCAAGGCCTGCGGAATCTGCTCGACTGCTGCCCGCACGTCAGCTGCAGGCGCGTTGACGAACAGCAGCACCGGCATCACGAACGGTGGCAGCCGCCGCGACAGTTCTGCCGCCCGGGCCGTGCTGACGTGCCGCGCGCTGCCGGCCCACAGAACGAAGCCCACGGCATCGGCGCCGGCCTGCACGGCGTCGTCGACATCGACTTCACGGGTCAGGCCACAAATCTTGATGCGCGTGCGTGTCAAGCCACTTCCTTTTGCTCATGCGGGGCAGCGCCCGTGATCACCATGGGCCTTCAGGTGAAGCCCCCGGGCAGCCACTGCAGCGCAGGCACCTCGGTGGGCAGGCCGAAGACCGTATCGTAGGTCGGCCCAAGAAAGTACAGCCCGTCGGCAGAAAAGGTGGGCGCCGCCACACCACGGCTGCGGGCCTGCAGCACCTCGCTGATCCACGCTGGTGCGCGCTGACCCGTGCCCACGGCCAGCAGACAGCCCATGATGTTGCGCACCATGTGGTGCAGGAAAGCGCTGCCTTCGAAGTCGAAGGCCCAGTAAGCGCCGCGCTGGCTCACCTGCAGCCGGTGCAAGGTCTTCACCGGTGACAGCGCCTGGCAGGCCGCGGCTCGGAACGAACTGAAGTCGTGCTCCCCCAACAGCCGCTCGGCGCCAGCGCGCAACGCTTCGCCGTCCAGCGGCCTGTAGACCCAGCCCACCAGGCCCTGTTCCAGCGCCGGCCGCACGGCAGACTGCAACAGCACGTAGACATAGCGGCGCCGGCGTGCCGCGTAACGCGCGTGAAAGTCGGGCGACACGCTGCGACACCACTGCACGGCGACGTCGCGGGGCAGAAAGGCGTTGACGCCGCGCACCCAGGAGTGGGTGTCGCGCTGCAGGCCGGTGTCGAAGTGCACCACCTGATTCAGCGCGTGCACACCGGCGTCGGTGCGCCCGGCACACAGCGTGCGCAGCGGCTGCGCGGCAAACCGGTGCAGCGCCTGCTCCAGCACATCCTGCACGGTGCAGCCATCCACTTGCGACTGCCAGCCGTGGTAGGCGCCGCCCCGGTAGGCCACGCCCAGCGCAAGCCGCTGCAAAGCCGGCGTACCACCCACCGTCGGCTGCAGCGCAGCCGCCGGGTCACCAACCGTCGGCTGCAGCGCAGCCGCCGTATCGCCAACCGTCGGCTGCAGCGCAGCCTCCGGGTCACAAGGCTCACCCCCGATAACCGGGGCCATGTCACGAGGTCCGACCCCGATAACCGGGGCCGGGTCGGGTTCAGCCAAGCTGGTCCAGCATGCCTTGCGCCTTTGTCTTCAGCACGCCGCTGGCTTTGGCGAGCACCTCTTCCAGCAGATCGCGTGCGCCTTCCAGGTCACCGATCTGGCGGAACTCGTCAGCCAGTTCCAGCTTGCGTGCCAGTGGGTCGCTGTCAGCGCTGCCGGCAGGTGCCGGAGCATCAAGATCGAAGTCATCAAAGTCCACGCTGGTATCGGCGGGCAAAGGCGCAGTGGCAGGGCCTTCGGCGTCCAGCGAACCGAGATCGAAGTCGAGATCATCAACCGGCGGGGTCGCGGTCTTGGCCGCCGCCTTGGGCGGCTGGGCGGCGAAACCCGATGCCAAGGCGCCTGCAGCAGCAACGGTGCCGATACCAGCCACCAGCGGCCTGCTCGGGTCAGACCCGGCCGGCGCCGCCAGCGGCATGACCTCGCCGAGATCGAAGTCCACGTCGCTGTCTTCGCCCAGGCGGGCGTCTGCAGCAAAGGCCTGCGTGGCCTCGTGCGCACCGAAAGCCTTGCTGGACGTGGGCATGTCCAGATCGAGATCGAGATCGAGGTCGGGGCCGTCCAGCGTCGCATCCACCGCGGGCTGGAATGCAGTCACGACCGGGGCGGCGTAGGGCAAGGTCGAGGCGCCCAACGCTTCGACCACATTCCCGCTTTTGCCCCGCACTTCTTCGGGTGCAGCACCCGGTCGATAGAGCGGGTTTTCAGGGTCGATGGTCAGGCCTTGCGCCTGCGCCTTGGCCCAGTCTTCGCCGCTGCCGTGCGTGATGTTGTAGACCTGCGTGGCCAGCAACTCGTAGCCCTTGGTGTCGCGGCGCTTGGCGTACACCTCGAGCAGCTTGGTGCGGATCGCCAGCCGGTCCGGCGTGGCACGCATCGCTTCTTTCAGGATCTCCTCGGCCTGCAGATCGCGGCCGTAGGCCAGGTAGACATCGGCTTCGGCGACGGGGTCGACGTCACCGATGGCGTCCAGCTGCGACAGCGAATAGCTCATCGACGACGAAGCCGGCGCGCCTGCTGCGGCTTCGTGCGTGTCCACACGCTGGCCGCCGCTGGCGCCGAAAAACGAATCAGGCTGCAGGCGGCTTTCCAGGAACGAAGTCTCGCCGGCCGGCTTGCGCATCTTGCTTCGCAAGCGATACAGACCGAGCCCGCCGAGCAGCAACACCAATACACCGGCAGCGGGCAGCACGAAACTGTTGTCGCTCAGACCGCTGAGCAGGCCGGGCGATTCGGCTTCGGCCACCGCGGCTGGTGGTGGCGCGACCACCGTCGGTGCCGACGCTGGCGTCACCACCGGTGCCGACGCGACGACCGGTGCCGGCGGCGGCGGCGCGGGCGGTGGCGGTGCCACCGGTACCGGTGCGGGCACAGGCACAGGTGCAGGCACAGGTGCAGCAGCCACCACCGTCGGGGCGGCGGCAGGAACAGCAGCAGGGGCTGCGGGAGCGGCCGGCTTGCCCACCGGCGCGGTCGAGCCTTGCAGCTTCTTCAATTCATCGACGTTGCGCGCCAACTCGGCCAGCCGGGCGTCGTTGTCCTTGCGCTCGGTGTCCGTCGAAACCTTGGCTTCGGGCGCGGTGCCCGGGCTGGCAGGCCGAGAGAGCGTCAGACGGTCGGGCGCCACCGCAGCCGACTGTTTGCGGTCATCCACAGTGGTCTGCACACGACCCTTGGCCACGCGCGACGGCTCGTTGTCGGCGACGGTGTTGGTGCCCGCGGCCAAGCGCTGGCGATAGGCACCGAAGTCGGCACTTTGCGTGGCGATGATTTCGCGCGCACCTTCCGGATCGACGGCCTTGACCTCTTCGGTCGAAGGCACCGTGAGCACGGCGCCGGCAAGCAGCCGGTTCATGTTCTCGGCGACAAAGGCCTGCGGGTTGGTGCGGAACAAGCCGACC
>JBBQMM010000439.1:0-4070 GCA_038328935.1 Burkholderiales bacterium | reverse complement strand
TCGACGCCGAAGAATCAGAGCGCCTGGAGCTGTCGCTGGAACTGCTGGAGGCGCTGTGTGCCGACCCCACGCTGGCGGGCTGGAACGGCATCGGCTTCGTCATCCAGGCCTATTCCAAGCGCTGCCCCGCGGTGGTTGCCTTTCTGGTCGACCTGGCAAGGCGCAGCCGGCGCCGGCTGATGGTGCGTCTGGTGAAAGGGGCCTATTGGGACAGCGAGATCAAGCGCGCACAACTCGACGGTCAGTCGGGCTACCCGGTGTACACACGCAAGGCCTACACCGACGTGGCCTACATCGCTTGCGCACGCGCGCTGTTGGCCGCACCCGATGCGGTGTACCCGCAGTTCGCCACCCACAACGCGCACACGATGGCGGCCATTCACACCCTGGCCGGCGCCAATTACTACGCCGGACAGTACGAATTTCAGTGTCTGCACGGCATGGGTGAGCCGCTGTTCGAGCAGGTGGTGGGCACCGTGGCTGAGGGCAAGCTCGGCCGCCCGTGCCGCATCTACGCCCCGGTGGGCAGCCACGACACGCTGCTGGCCTATCTGGTGCGCCGCCTGCTGGAAAACGGCGCCAACAGTTCCTTCGTCAACCGCATTGCCGACGCCACCTTGCCGCTGGAACAGCTGGTGCAAGACCCCGTGCTGACCGTGCAAGCCATGGCTGCCGCAGAAGGGGTGTGCGGCGCGCCGCATGCGGCCATAGCGCTGCCCTGTGCGCTGTATGGCGCTGCGCGCGCCAACTCGGCCGGCATGGACCTGGCCAGCGAGCCGCAGCTGGCGGCCTTGAGCCTGGCCCTGAGCGTCGGTGCAGCCGCGCCGTGGCAGGCTGCGCCGCTGCTGGGCACTGCCGCGGTGCCGCAATCGGCGTCGTGCCCGGTGTCGAACGCGGTGTCGCAACCAATGTTTCAACCAATGTCGCAACCAATGTCGCAACCGATGTCGCAACCGATGTCGCAACCGATGTCGCAGGCAGTTCCGCAAACAGTTCTGCAAGCGGTTCCGCAATCAGTGCCGCCATCAGTGCCGCAACCGGTGCTGAACCCGGCCGATCCGAGCGATCTCGTGGGCTGGGTGCTGGAAGCCACGCCGGATGATGTGCAGGCCGCCCTGGCCGCAGCCCAGGCATCAGCGCCGGCTTGGGCTGCCGTGCCGCCGACGCAGCGCGCCGCTCTGCTGGAGGCGGCCGCGCAGCAGCTGCAGGACGACGCTGATCGCCTGTGCACGCTGCTCGTGCGCGAGGCCGGCAAGACATTCGCCAACGCGGTGGCCGAAGTGCGCGAGGCGGTGGACTTTCTGCGCTACTACGCCGCGCAGGTGCGCTGCAGCTTCGGCAACGACAGCCACCGCCCGCTGGGCCCGGTGGTCTGCATCAGCCCGTGGAACTTTCCGCTTGCCATCTTCGTCGGGCAGGTTTCTGCAGCGCTGGCGGCGGGCAATGTGGTGCTGGCCAAGCCCGCTGAACAGACGCCGCTGGTGGCCGCTGAAGCCGTGCGTGCGCTGCATGCGGCGGGTGTGCCCACAGGCGCGTTGCAGTTGCTGCCGGGCCGTGGCGAAACCGTGGGCGCCGCGCTGGTGGCCGACGCACGCGTGCAAGGGGTGCTGTTCACCGGCAGCACCGAAGTGGCGCGCATCCTGCAGCGCACGCTCGCCACGCGGCTGACGGCGGGCGGCCGACCGGTGCCGCTGGTGGCCGAGACCGGCGGGCAGAACGCGATGGTGGTGGACTCGTCGGCGCTCACCGAGCAGGTGGTGCAAGACGCCGTGAGTTCGGCTTTCGACAGCGCCGGCCAGCGCTGTTCGGCGCTGCGCGTGCTGTGTGTGCAGCGCGATGCGGCAGACCGCGTGGTGCAGATGCTGCAAGGTGCGATGGCCGAGTTGCGCCTGGGCGACCCGCGCAGCCTGGCCGTGGACGTAGGCCCGGTGATCGACGCCGCAGCCCAGGCCGGCATCGAGCGGCACATCCAGACGCTGCGCGCCCAGGGCCACCGTGTCTGGCAGGCTGATGGTGCCAGCGCAGACACGGCTCGCTTCAGCTCGGCAGACACCCAGGTTCCAGCTTCCAGCCCCTCAGTTTCGGCGCCCAGCCCAGGGCACTTCGTGCCGCCGACGCTGATCGAGATCAACAGCCTGGCCGAACTCGAGCGCGAGGTGTTCGGCCCCGTGTTGCACCTGCTGCGCTACGACCGCGACGATGTGGGCAACCTGCTGCAAGCCATCAACGCCACCGGCTACGGCCTGACTTGCGGCGTGCACACGCGCATCGACGAAACCGTGGCGCAAGTGGCGCAGACGGTCCACGCCGGCAATCTGTATGTCAACCGCAATGTCGTCGGCGCCGTGGTGGGCGTGCAGCCCTTTGGCGGTGAAGGCCTGTCGGGCACTGGCCCGAAAGCCGGCGGGCCGCTGTATCTGCTGCGCCTGTTGTCGCAAGCACCTGCAGGCGCGGCATTCGACGCGGTGGCAACGGCGGGGCCGCCAGCGGCGGCGCCGTTGCGGGGTTTCGCGCTGGCCAGCTCCGACGGCGACAGCAGCGCTGCGCTGCAGGCGTTGCAACGCTGGGCGGGCGCGCAGGGTCTGGCTGAGGTGGCACAGGCCTGCGAGACCTTTGCTGCGCAGTCGGCCACCGGGCCCTGGCGGGCACTGCCCGGGCCCACGGGCGAAGCCAATCTCTACGCGGTGCAGCCGCGCGCAGCGGTCTTGTGTCTGGCGCCTGGTCCTGCCGCAGGCGACACCGCGCGCTTGCTGCAACTGGCCGCCGTGCTGGCCGTGGGCAGCAGTGCCGTGTGGCCGGCGCAGGCACGTGGCCTGTGGGAGCGCCTGGACGCCGACGTGCGCGAGCGCATCACGCTGGCGCAGGACTGGCGCGCGCCAGCGGTGCCTTTCGATGCCGTGCTGCACAGCGGCCCGGTTGATGAGTTGCAGCAGGTGCTCGCCACGCTGTCGCTGCGCCCCGGGCCCATCGTGGGCGTGACGGCATTGCCGGGCTTGCCCGGCGACCAGGTGCTGGCGCGGCTGGTCACCGAACGGTCGATCAGCGTCAACACCGCCGCAGCTGGCGGCAATGCCAGCCTGATGACGATCGGTTGAGCGACATCGGTTAGCGACTTCGGTTGAGTGACTTCCGTTGAGCGACTTCGGCTGAGCGAGTTCGGCTGAGCGAGTTCGGCTGAGTGACTTCGGTTGAGCGAGTTCGGCTGAGCCAGCGCCAGCGCTGGCGCCGCTTGCGCCTGGCAAGGGTTGCTTGCGGCGGCGCTGGTGGTGGCTACAACGTGCGCCGCAGCGCCTCGAAGAACAGCGTGGATTGCAGCCGTTCGCCCTGGATCTGCTGCGCCACTTGCTGTGCCAGCGCGGCCTGCACGGGCACCAGCGTGCGGCCGGTGCTCAATGCCAGCACCTGCAGCTGGCAGGCTCGTTCCAGGTAATACAGGTCGTCATAGGCATGGTCCAGCCGCGGGCCGCACACCACGACGCCGTGGTTGCCCAGAAACGCGACGTCGGCACCGCGCATGGCGGTTGCAATGCGCTCGCCTTCGCTGCTGTCCAGTGCCAGCCCGTTGTAATTCGGGTCCACGGCCAGCCGCCCGACGAAGCGCAACGCGGTCTGCGACAGCGTGGGGTCGAGCACGCGTTCGGCGGTCAGCGTCAGTGCCGTGGCATGCGGCATGTGGGTGTGCAGCACGCAGGCTTGCTGGCAGATGCGGTGGATGGCGGCGTGGATGAACATGGCAGTGGCTTCCACGCGGTGGCGGCCTGCGAGCACCTGGCCCTGTGTGTCCACCAGCACGATGTCGTCGGCCTGCACTTCCTGCCACAGCAGCCCTTGCGGGTTCAGCAGGAAACGGCCTGACTGGTCGGGCAACTCGACGCTGAAATGGTTGCACACGCCTTCGGCCAGGCCGTGGTGTGCCGCTGCCCGCAGGGCCAGGGCCAGGTCGGTGCGCAACTGCACCACGGGCGGCGACAGGAACAGGGGTTCGTGATGCATCGTGCGGGCTCCGTGAGAGGTTCTATTTCACCGACAGCATGGCCAGCATGGCTGCCGCCAGGTCTTCCAGCGCCGTG
>JBBQMM010000438.1:0-4079 GCA_038328935.1 Burkholderiales bacterium | reverse complement strand
GTCGAAAACGACAGCCACGGCCAGTACCTGTATGCGGTGGCCGAGGTCTGGCGGCACACGCAGGACCGCGCCTTCCTGCAGCGCCACGCGCAGCACATCCAGCGCGTGATGGGCTGGCTCGAAGCGCTGCGCCAGAGCGAGCGCAGCGCGGCCAACCGCGCACCGGGTCGCGAACATCTGTTCGGCCTCATGCCGCCGTCGATCAGTCACGAAGGTTATTCCGACAAACCCGCCTATTCCAACTGGGACAACTTCTGGGCCCTGCGCGGCTACAAGGACGCGGTGCTGCTGGCCCGCGCGCTGGAGCAGCCGGCACTGGCCGAAGAGTGGGCGCGCTGGCGCGACGAATTCGAGCGCGAACTGCAGGCTTCGATCAAGGCCACCGCACGCCACTACGGCGCCAACACCATCGCCGGCGCCGCCGATCGCGGCGACTTCGACGCCACCTCCACGACGATAGCGCTCAACCCCGCGCAGGCCGCCGTGCCGGCGGATCTGCTGGCCGCCACGTTCGAACGTTACTGGCACGAGATGCACGCGCGCAGCCAAGGCCAGCGGCTGTGGCGCGACTACACCCCGTACGAGCTGCGCACCGTGGGCGCGCTGACGCGCCTGGGCCAGCCCGAACGCGCGCATGCGATGCTGGACTTCTTCTTCGCCGACCAGCGACCGCAGGGCTGGAACCAATGGGCCGAGGTGGTGCTGCCCAACCCCCGCGAGCCGCGTTTCCTGGGCGACATGCCGCACGCCTGGGTCTCGTCGGACTACATCCGCTCGGCGCTGGACCTGTTTGCCTTCGACCGCGAGGCCGATGACACGCTGGTCATCGGCGCCGGACTGAAGCCCGAATGGCTGCGCGCCGAAGGCGGCGTGCAGGTGGCCGGCCTGGCCACGCCGCAAGGCCCGCTGCACTACAGCCTGCGTCCGCAAGGCACGGGCTGGCTGCTGGAGCTGCCGGCCGCGGCAGCAGACGTCGCATCGCGCGCGGGCAGGCTGGTGCTGCGCTGGCCCGGCACCGAGGCCTTGCCGCAAGCTTGGCACCAAGGGCGGCTGCTGGGCTGGCGCGGGCGCGAACTGGCACTGCCGGCCGCCCCGGCGCAGGTGCTGCTGGAGGCGCGGGCGCTGGCGCCGAATGGATTGCGTCCAACCATCGTGCCGCCCGCCCCAAGCCCAGCCCCAGCCCCAGCCGCTGCCGCAGCCCTGCGATGATCAACCGCCGAACCGCCCTCGCCTGCCCGCTGCTGCTGACTGCCTGCACATCCATGACCACCGTGCCCAACTCCGCTCCAGCGCCAGCGCCAGCGCCAGCGCCCGGCCAGCACCCGCTGACCCTGTCGCTGCCCGGCCGTGTTCTTCCGCTGCGCAGCTGGCTGTACCTGCCGCCGGCTTATCCAGCCTCGACGCAGGACTGGCCGCTGGTCGTTTTTCTGCACGGCTCGGGCGAGCGCGGCAACGAGCTCGACCGCGTCAAGGTGCACGGCCCGCCGCGGCACGCCGCGCAGGGCGCGGACTACCCCTTCATCCTGGGCTCGCCCCAGCTGGAGGAAGGCCAGCGCTGGCAGCCCGACACCCTGCATGCGCTGCTGGCCGCACTGCGCGCGCAGCTTCGCATCGACGCCGCTCGCATCACCGCCACCGGCATGAGCCTGGGTGGCCACGGCGTGTGGAACTGGGCCGCGGCCTATCCGCTGGATCTGGCCGGCATCGCACCCGTGTGCGGTTACGGCGACCCTGCTGCAGTCTGCCAGGCGCGCGCCGTGCCGGTGCGCGCCTACCACGGCGACGCCGACACCGCCGTGCCGCTGGTGCGCCAGCAGGCCTGCGTGGACGCGCTGCGCGCTTGCGGCGGGCAGGTCAGCTTCACCGTCTACCCCGGCGTGGGCCACGACGCCTGGACACCGGCCTATCAGGACCCGGGCCTGGTGCCCTGGCTGATGGCGCAGCGCCTACCGGCCTGAGAGGCTGAGAGTCTTTCGATCATGCCCGCTCGTCACTCCAAAACACACCCGCTCTTCGTTGCAAATGCGCGCCATAGCCCGAGCTATGGCTGTGCTTTGCGCCTCAATCGGGCGCGTTTTGAAGCGCCGCTCGTCCACGCTCGAAAAACTCTCAGCCTCTGAGGCCGGCCTCAGCCCCGGTCGGCGTCGCCCACTGAAACCTTGCCCACTCCTGAGTCCGACCTGAACGCTCCTGCTGCCTTGAACACGCCGATTCCCCCCGCCCGCCCGGCCCTGGCCGGGCCTGTGCTGAGCAGCGCCAGTGGACTGCGCCTGGAGCTGCTTTCGCATGGCGCGCTGCGCCGCATCGACGGCCATGGCGTGATGCTGAACCTCTTCGTCGGCCACGAAGTGGAAGGCGGCCCCTGCAACCTGTGGCTGCGCCGGCTGGACGCCGCGGGCGGCGTGCAGGCCACGCCGCTGCTCGGCCCGTTGTCGCCGCTGGTCTGGCCGGCGGCTGGCGCCGCTGGCGACGCTGGTGCTGACCGCATCAGCGCCAGCGGCGCCTGGCAGGGCATCGAGGTGCACCTGCAACTGCGCCTGGCGCAGGATGCCGCAGCCTGGTTCTGGCATGTGCAGCTGAACAACCGTTCTGGCCAGGCGCTGGTGCTGGACCTCATCCTGGTGCACGACATCGGCCTGGCGCCCTACGCCGCGACGCGGCTGAACGAGTACTACGTGAGCCAGTACGTGGACCTGGCGCCGCTGAGCCACGCGCAGCGCGGCTGCATGCTCGCCGCGCGGCAGAACCTGGCCGTGGAAGGCAGGAATCCCTGGGCGCTGCTCGGCTCGTTGCGCCACGGCGTCAGCATCGCCACCGACGCGCTGCAGGTGCTGGGCCCGGCTGCGCGCGACGGCGGCTTGCCGCAGGGTGTGCTGCATGGCCTGCCCGGCACCAGGCTGCAACAGGAACACGCGCTGCTGGCGATCCAGGAAGCGCCGATCAGGCTGGCGCCATCTGCTCAGGCGCGGGCCGGCTTTTTCGGCCTGCTGCTGGCCGACCACCCGGCCGCCACCGGCAGCGCCGACCTGGGTTGGGCCGATGTTGCGCTCGCGTTGCCTGAAGCGCTGCCTGAAGCATTGCCTGAAGCGCTGACTGGAACGCTCTCTCAAGCGCTCCCTCAAACCTTACCGGAAGCGTTGCCCGAAGCCATGCAAGAAAGGCTCTCGCAAGTGCTCTGGGCAGCGCCGAACGAGCCGCCCACCGAAGCCCCGCCGGCCCGGCGCGCCACGCTCTTTGCCAGCGCCCCGCTGCTGGCTGCACAAGATCTGTCGGCACAGGAACTGGCCGCGTGCTTCGGCGCCGAGCGCCGCCATGCCGAAGTGGCCGAAGACGGCGTGCTGCTGAGCTTTTTCCACAGCACCAGCTGCCATGTCGTGCTGCGTGCGAAAGAGCTGCGCGTGTTGCGTCCGCATGGCCACATCCTGCGCGGCGGCCAGGCGCTGGTGCCCGAAGAGAGCGCGCTGACCTCCACCGTCTGGATGGCGGGCGTCTTCCATTCGATGGTCACGCAAGGCCATGTCAGCATCAACCGCTTCCTGTCCACGCTGCGCGGCGCGCTGGGGCAGTTTCGTGCGCAGGGCCAGCGCGTGCTGGTGCAGATCGAGGGCCGATGGCAACAGCTGGGGGTGCCCTCGGCCTTCGAGATCCAGCCCGATGCCTGCCGCTGGCTGTACCGCCACGCTGGCGGTTTGTTCGAGCTGCGCAGCGCGCTCGGGCCCGAGCCGAATGAGCTGACGCTGGAGCTGCGTGTACTGGCCGGCGAAGCGCTGGCGCTGCTGGTCAGCCACCACATTGCGCTGGGCGGCGACGACGGCAGCGCCGCCGAGCCGCTGCCACTGCGCGCCATCGACGAGCAAGGAGGCGACGTCCGCCGCGGTGTCTGGGTGGGCAGCCCGCCCGGCAGCGAGCTGGCCGGTCGATTTCCCGACGGTGGTTTTGCGATCCTGCCGGCAGCCAGCACGGTCTTCGAGGCGGTGGGCCGTGACGAAGCGCTCTACGCCCGGGGGTTTGGTGCCGATGCGCTTGATGCCGATGCGCTGGGTGCCGAAGCGATCGGCGCCGATACGCTGGGTGCCGGT
>JBBQMM010000437.1:0-4123 GCA_038328935.1 Burkholderiales bacterium | reverse complement strand
CCGGCCAGCAGATCGGCCGCCCGGTTGTTGTGAAACATCGCCGTCAGCGTGGCTTCGTCCAGCGGGCGCACGCGCGCACCTGCAACGTCGCGCCCGGGCAGGAAGTCGACCACCAGATCGGCGTCTTCGGCGGTACCTCGGCGCAGGGGCGGCAGCGCCTGGCGCTGCAGCACCACGTTGACGTGACCGCTGCTCAGGTACAGACCGCCCCGGCGTTCATGCGTCTCGTCCACATCGAGCACCTGGTAGCTCACCGGCAGCCCCAGGTGTTTGGCGAAAGCCGCCGTCATCAGCACCAGCGACAGGCAGTTGCCGGCGCGTTGCTCGAAGGCCTGCGTCGCGGTGCGCGTCACCGAGTCGTCGTAGCGCAGGCGCAGCCGGTTGTTCTGGTACAGCGCCGCCACCAGGGCCTGCCGCGGGTCTCGCGAACCCAGCGCCCTCAGCGCGGCAGGGTTCAGATGTTCATCGGCATAGGCGCGCATGGCGGGGCTCAGCCCGAAGATGTCGGCCCGGTCCTGGATGCCGTCGGCGGGCCCGAAGTGCAGGTCGTGCAGGAACCGGGGTGGCGCCGGTGGCGCCACCGGCATCGCCGTGCAACCCGCCAGCAGGGCGGCTGTGATGGCCATCAACAGAGTGCTGGCGCGGGTGCTCAGGGAGCGCATGGCAGGGTCCTCCTGTGCGGCTGGGGCTTCATGAAGACAGCCACGGCATCATGGCACGGGCGGCCCGGGCTGCACAGCACAGTCGGCGACACGGACGGCAACACGGACGGCATCACGGCCGGCAACACGGACGGCAGCACGGCCGGCGCAACGGCGGCCCCTTAAACTCCGCCGCTTCGCGCTTTCTAGCCTTCGTGGCCTTCGTTTCTTGGACAAGATCGTTCTGCAAATCGCCGCCGAGCTGAAGGTTCGGCCGGCGCAGGTCAACACCGCCGTTGAACTGCTGGATGGGGGTGCCACGGTGCCCTTCATCGCCCGCTACCGCAAGGAAGCCACCGACGGCCTGGACGACATCCAGCTGCGCGAGCTGGAGTCCCGCCTGTCCTATCTGCGCGAGCTGGAAGACCGGCGCGCGGTGGTGCTCAAGAGCATCGAAGAGCAGGGCAAGTTGACGCCCGCGCTGCGTGCCGCGGTCCATGCCGCGCCCACCAAGCAGGAACTCGAAGACCTCTATCTCCCCTTCAAGCCCAGGCGCCGCACCAAAGGCATGATTGCTCGCGAGGCGGGCCTCGAACCGCTGGCCGACCGGCTGTTTGCCGACCCCACGCTGAACCCCTTGGCCGAAGCGGGGCCCTTCGTCAGCGCGGAAGGTGGCTTTGCCGATGCACCCGCGGTGCTGGACGGCGTGCGCGACCTGCTGAGCGAGCGCTGGGCCGAAGACGCCGCGCTGGTGGGCCCGCTGCGGCAGTGGCTGTGGGCAGAAGGCCTGCTGCAGAGCAAGTTGATCGATGGCAAGGACGGCACCCACCCGGACGCCGCGAAGTTCCGCGACTACTTCGACTACGACGAGCCGATCCGCAACGTGCCCAGCCACCGCGCGTTGGCGGTGTTTCGTGGCCGCACGCAAGAGTGGCTGGACGCCAAGCTGGTGCTCAACCTTGCGCCGGTGCCGGTGCTGGGCACGCCCCAGCCGGGGACGCCTGCAGTGTCGGTGGCCGAAGGCCGCATTGCCATCCACCTGGGCTGGAGCCACCGCAAGCGCGCGGCAGACGACCTCATCCGCAAGACCATCGGCTGGACCTGGAAGGTCAAGCTCAGCCTGAGCCTGGAGCGCGACCTCTTCACCAAGCTGCGCGAAGAGGCCGAAACGGTGGCCATCAAGGTGTTTGCCGACAACCTGCGCGACCTGCTGCTGGCCGCGCCCGCGGGCAAGCGCGTGGTGATGGGCCTGGACCCCGGCATCCGTACCGGCGTGAAGGTGGCGGTGGTCAGCGAAACCGGCAAGGTGCTCGACACCCACACCGTCTTTCCGCACGAGCCGCGCCTGGACTGGGAAGGCTCGCTGCACGCCCTGGGCCGCCTGGTGGCCACGCATGGCGTGAACCTGATTGCGATCGGCAACGGCACCGCCAGCCGCGAAACCGACAAGCTGGCGGCCGACCTCATCAAGCGCATTGCGGCGCTGGCCGCCGACGTGAAGCTGGACAAGGTGGTCGTCAGCGAGGCCGGTGCCAGCGTTTACAGCGCCAGCGAATTTGCCAGCAACGAACTGCCGGACCTGGACGTCAGCCTGCGCGGCGCGGTGAGCATCGCGCGCCGCTTGCAGGACCCGCTGGCCGAGTTGGTGAAGATCGACCCGAAGAGCATCGGCGTGGGCCAGTACCAGCACGACATCAACCAGAGCGGCCTGGCGCGCAGCCTGGACGCCGTGGTCGAGGATTGCGTGAATGCGGTGGGCGTCGACCTCAACACCGCCAGCGCGCCGCTGCTGTCGCGCGTGTCAGGGCTGAGCGCGGCTGTGGCCGCCAGCATCGTGCGCTGGCGCGACGCCCACGGTGCGTTCAGGAACCGCCGCCAGCTGCTGGACGTGGCCGGCCTGGGGCCGAAAACTTTCGAGCAGTCGGCCGGTTTCCTGCGCATCCGCGACGGCGAGAACGCGCTGGACATGACCGGTGTGCACCCCGAAACCTACCCGGTGGTGCAAAAGATGCTGGCCAGCACGCAGCGCCCGGTGCATGAGTTGATGGGCCGCGCAGATGTGTTGCGCACGCTGCGGCCCGAGGCTTTTGCAGACGAGCGCTTCGGCGCCATCACGGTCAAAGACATCATCACCGAGCTTGAAAAGCCCAGCCGCGACCCGCGCCCCGACTTCGTGGTGGCGCGCTTCAACGAAGGCCTGTCGGACATCAAGGACCTGCAAAGTGGCATGGTGCTCGAAGGCACGGTGAGCAACGTGGCGCAGTTCGGCGCTTTTGTCGATCTGGGCGTGCACCAGGACGGCTTGGTGCACGTCAGCCAGCTCAGCAACAAGTTCGTCAGCGACGCGCGCGAAGTGGTGAAGACCGGGCAGGTGGTGAAGGTGCGGGGGCTGGAAGTGGACGAGGCACGCAAGCGCATCAGCCTGACGATGAAGCTGGACGCCGCCGCGCCCGGTGCTGGCCCACGACCGGGATCAGACGGCGACAACCGCTACGCGCCGCCCGCGCGCGACCAGCGTGCACGAGCGGCGCCGGCGCAGGCTGCGGCGCCCGCCGGCAGCGCCATGGCCGCGGCTTTTGCCAAGCTGCAAGGGCGGCGTTGACCAGATCGCGCGCTGCTGCGGGTTTGCTGCTGGCGCTGAGCGCGGCTGCCGCAGCGGCGCAAGCTGCTGCGCAGGCGGCTGCTCCGCCTGCAGGAGCGCAAGGTACTGCACAGGCGGCTGCTCCGCCTGCGCGGGCCGCCAGCGCGGCCGCCCCGTCCTCCCGGGCTGAAGAACCCACGCAGACCATCGTCGTCGAGGGCCGATCGTCCAACGAAGCCGAGCAGCGCCGGCTGGCCACCGCGGGCATCACGGTGGTGGGCCGCGACGAGCTGGACCAGTACGGCGACACCAGCGTGCTGGACGTGCTGCAACGGCTGCCGGGCATCAGCGTGGATGGCGACGCGCCCCGCCTGCGGGGCATGGGCGAGGGCTACACGGTGGTGCTCATCAACGGCGAACCGGCGCCGCCCGGCTTTTCGATGGACACGCTGGCGCCTGCCGACATCGAACGCATCGAAGTCACCAAGGGGCCGACGGCTGAGCATGGCGGCGCGGCTGGCGTCATCAACATCATCCTGCGCGTGCCGCCCAAGCTGCGCCAGCGCGAGTGGCGCGTGTCGGCCGGCTACCGCGACGTCAAGCCTCAGGGCAGCACCAGCCTCAGCTGGGGCGACCGGCTGGGTGACGCCGCGGGCCCGGCCGCGCAGACGCTGGGTTTTCATCTGCCGCTGTCGCTGTTTACGTGGGCCAATGGCGGCACGCTGGAGATCCAGCGCAGCAGCCGTTCGCGCCAGGGCGATGCGGTGCAGCAGCTCGTCACCGGGCGCGATGAATGGCTGGGCCGGGGCCTGAGCTTCAGCCCGCGGCTGGACTGGAAGCTCGGCGAATTCGAAAGCCTGCAGCTGCAGCTGCTGGTGCAGGCCAACCAGTCCGACAACCG
>JBBQMM010000436.1:0-4143 GCA_038328935.1 Burkholderiales bacterium | reverse complement strand
AATCTCTTCCAGATCAACGTCGAGGAAGGCCGCCACCTGTGGGCGATGGTCTATCTGCTGCACAAATACTTCGGTCGCGACGGCCGCGAAGAAGCCGAAGCGCTGCTGCAGCGCCGCAGCGGACAGGAAGACAACCCGCGCATCCTGCAGGCCTTCAATGAAGAAACGCCCGACTGGCTGAGCTTCTTCATGTTCACCTACTTCACCGACCGCGACGGCAAGTTCCAGCTCTGCGCGCTGGCCGAGAGCGCGTTCGACCCGCTGGCGCGCACCACCAAGTTCATGCTCACCGAAGAAGCGCACCACATGTTCGTGGGCGAGTCGGGCATCAGCCGCGTCATCAGCCGCACCTGCGCGGCGATGAACGAATTGAAGACCGACGATCCAAAGCAGCTGCGCGAAGCCGGCGTCGTCGACCTGCCCACCATCCAGCGCTACCTGAACTTCCACTTCAGCGTCACCATCGACCTCTTCGGCGCCGACGAGTCGAGCAACGCCGCCACCTTCTACAGCACCGGGCTGAAGGGCCGCTACGAAGAAGGCAAGCGCATGGACGACCACCAGTTGCGAGGCCAGACCTACCGCGTGCTGAACGTGGTGAACGGGCAACTGGTGGAAAAGGAAGTGCCGATGCTCAACGCCCTGAACGAGGTGCTGCGCGACGACTACATCAAGGACAGCGTGGCCGGTGTCGGCCGCTGGAACAAGGTCATCGAAAAGGCCGGCATTCCTTTCAGGCTGGCGGCGCCGCACAAGGCCTTCCACCGCAACATCGGGTCGCTTTCTGGCGTGAAGGTGTCGCCGGACGGCCGCGTGGTCAGCGAGTCCGAGTGGAATGCCCGCGTCGACGACTGGCTACCCAGCGGCAGCGACCGCGCCTATGTGGTCAGCCTGATGGGCCGTGTGGTCGAGCCGGGCAAGTTCGCCAACTGGATTGCGCCACCCGTGATGGGCATCAACCGCCAGCCCGTCGACTTCGACTACGTGCGCTTCAATTGAATCGCGCCCCAGGTTGCATGATGCGAGGCAGCGCCCCGGATCGTCGAACAGTTCCACGTCAAGGCAGAGCACCATGAACGCAGCTGATGCCGTCGTCATCAAACAGCATCTGATCGATCCGGAGATCTGCATTCGCTGCAACACCTGCGAGGCGATCTGCCCGGTCAAGGCCATCACGCATGATTCGGCCAACTATGTCGTCGATGCCGACATCTGCAACCTGTGCATGGCCTGCATCTCACCGTGCCCTACCGGCTCCATCGACAACTGGCGCGCGGTACCCAAGCCCAGGGCCTATTCGCTGATAGAGCAGTTCGGCTGGGAGTCGTTGCCCGCTGAGCTGACACCCGAACAGATGGCCGCAGACGGCGTCGGCGGGGATGACGCCTTGGCCCTGGCCGACGCCGTGCCGGCAGCCTCGGCAACGGCGGGCGGTGAATTCAACAGCGCCCGATACGTGGCTCAGTACGGCGCGCAGTTGCCACCCTGGTCGGCGGCACATGCCTACACCAACCTCTACGGCCCCAACCCCAGGAACCCGGCCGCTGAGACGGCCATCAGCGCCACGGTCAGCGGCAACGTGCGTGTCACCGAAGCGGGAACCGAATACGACACCCACCACATCGTTCTCGATTTCGGCACCCTGCCCTTGCCGGTGCTGGAAGGCCAGAGCATCGGCATCCTGGCGCCCGGCGCTGACGCGCAGGGCCGCCCGCACCATCCGCGCCAATACAGCATCGCCAGCCCACGCAACGGTGAAAGGCCGGGCTACAACAACCTGTCTCTGACCATCAAGCGTGTGCTCGAAGACCACCAGGGCCAGCCGGTGCGCGGCGTGGCGAGCAACTTCATGTGCGACCTGAAGGTCGGCGACAAGGTGCAGGTCATCGGGCCTTTTGGTGCCAGCTTCCTGATGCCCAACCACCCGAAGAGCCACATCGTGATGATCTGCACCGGCACTGGCAGCGCGCCGATGCGGGCGATGACCGAATGGCGCCGCCGCCTGCGTGCCAGCGGCAAGTTTGAAGGCGGCAAGCTGATGCTCTTCTTCGGCGCGCGCACCAAGGAAGAACTGCCCTACTTCGGCCCGCTGCAAAGCCTGCCCAAGGACTTCATCGACATCAACTTTGCGTTCAGCCGCACGCCGGGCCAGCCCAAGAGATACGTGCAGGACGCAATGCGCGAGCGCGCGGCCGACGTCGCCAGACTGCTGCTTGACGCCAACGCCTTTTTCTATGTCTGCGGCCTGAAAGCGATGGAAGAAGGCGTGGTGCTGGCGCTGAAGGACATCGCCACCCAGGCCGGCCACAGCTGGGATGAAGTGGGCGCCGCGCTGAAGCGCGAAGGCCGGCTGCACCTGGAAACCTATTGACGCCCGGTCGCTCGGCATCTCATGAGCAAATGTCACTTGGTTACTTTGCTCATCCCCCTCGGGGGGCGGACGACGTATGCCGTCGGCCTGGGGGCGCTCTCTAGCGAGATACTCGCCGCATGAATCAGAATCTCACAAGGGTGCCCACACTCGTCGTCGGCGCCGGCATCATGGGTGCTGGCATTGCCCAGGTGGCGGCCCAGGCAGGCCATCACGTCTTCCTGTTCGACCTGACCGAAGGCGCGGCCGTCAACGCCAAGGCCCGGCTCGCCACTGCGCTGGACGGCCTGGTGGCCAAGGGGCGACTGTCGGCCGAGCAGGTGCAAGACACGCTGGCGCGCATCGAGCCCGTGGCCACGCTGCAGGCGGCTGCCGGTGCGCTGCTGGCGGTGGAAGCCATCGTCGAAAAGCTGGAGGCCAAGCGAGACCTGTTCACGCAGCTGCAGGGCCTGCTGGGTGAAGACGCCGTGCTGGCCACCAACACCAGCAGCATCAGCATCACCGCCATCGCCAGCGGGCTGAAGCACCCGGGCCGGGTGGTCGGCATGCACTTCTTCAACCCGGTGCCGTTGATGAAGCTGGTGGAAGTGGTGGCTGGCCTGCAGACCGACTGCGCCGTGGCCGAGGCCATCTTCGACCTGTCCAAGGCCTGGGGCAAACAGCCGGTGCATGCCACCAGCACGCCTGGCTTCATCGTCAACCGCATCGCAAGGCCCTATTACGCCGAGACGCTGGCGCTGCTGCAGGAACGCGCGGCCACGCCCCAGGTGCTGGACGCCTGCCTGAAGGCAGCCGGCTTTCGCATGGGGCCGTGCGAGCTGATGGACCTGATCGGTCACGACACCAACTTCCAGGTCACCCAGTCGGTCTACAGCGCCAACTTCTACGACAAGCGCTACGCGCCCAGCGGCGTGCAGGCCGAGATGGTGTCTGGCGGTCTGCTCGGCCGCAAGAGCGGGCGCGGCTTCTATGCCTACCCCGCAGGCGCACCGGCGCTGCCGGTGGCGGTGCACGAAGCACCGGCCACCGCGCGTGAGGTCACCGTGCACGGCGCCGGCCCGGTAGCCGACCACCTCGAGCAGGCGGCTACGGCTGCGCTAGCGCCCCAGGGCTGGGGCCCGGCGCGCGACCGCAGCAGCCCCTGGGTGGGCCTGAGCATCGACGGCGCGCGCCTGGTGCTGACCGATGGCCGCCGTGCCGGCGAACTGGCCCACACCCTGGGCATCGACGACGTGGCCGTTTTCGACCGCCCCGTGCTGCAGCCCCCAGCCCCCGGCACCGCGCTGGCATTTGCCGTCGCCCCAGGTGCTTCACCGGCATGGGCGGCACAGGCTGCTGCCTGGCTGGCTGCGCTGGGTTTCAGCCCCCTGCGCATGGCCGACGCGCCGGCCCTGGTGGTGGCGCGCACGGTGGCCATGCTCATCAATGAAGCGGCCGATGCCGTGCAGCAAGGCGTGTGCAGCCCCGAAGGCGCCGACGCTGCCATGAAACTGGGCGTCAACTACCCGGCGGGGCCCTTCGAGTGGCTGGCGGCTTGGGACGGGGCTGGCGTGATGGCCGTGCTGCGCGCGCTGGATGCCGAGTACCGCGGCGAGCGCTTCCGCATCAGCCCCGGTCTGTTGCGCCAGCCTGTCGCTTGACCCACAGACAGCCTCTGAACGCCACCATCAGCACCACCACCATCAGCACCCCCCTGAGCACCCCCCTGAGCACCCCATGAGCACCAACATGAGCACCTCCCAAGCCTTCATCTGCGACGCCATTCGCACGCC
>JBBQMM010000435.1:0-4157 GCA_038328935.1 Burkholderiales bacterium | reverse complement strand
CCAGAGCGACTGCACCGACTATCGCACGCGGCCGGCCCGGCCCGCCGCCGTGGCGCGCGCGCTGCTGCCCGGGTGGCGGGCGCGTTACATGGACTTGTGCGCGCCGGTGGGCGGCGTTGCCGCCGCCCACCGGCTGGCATGAGGTGCGCTGCGAGGTGGGGCGCGCTATGCGCCGTCGCCGCCCATCAGCGGTGGCTGGTCCAGGTCGGCGTCGAAGCCCATCAGCACGCGGGCCAGCGCGAACGCGCGCCACAGGTGGGGCGGCATCTGCAGGATGGCCTCGGGCGTCTTGCCGGCGGCGATCCAGGCGCCGATCTGGGCGTGCTGCTCGTCACTGAGCAGATGCTGGCTGCGCATGTCGTCGAGCGTTTGCATGGTGGGGCTTCCTGGGCGGCGATGGGCATCGGTTCGTCGCCCGGTGTCTAGCATACCGGGGGCTGCATGCTGCGGGTTGGGGCATGGGCATGTTGCGACACGGAAATGCCTCGTCCTGGGCACAATCGAACGCTTTGCCTTCTGGAGTTGAACATGGCCGAGGACCCACGCTGCTGCGGCAGCGGCACGTGCATCATCGACACCGAAGGCCGCTGCTGGTGCGGCCAGCAATGGGACGGGCAAAAGATGGCCGCGCCGGCCATCTTCGCTGCAGTCATCACCGCCCCGGACGGGCGGAATTCGACGGCCATCGACCTTGACAGGGAGCCCCACCCATGAGCAAGCTGAACAAACTGCCGGGCTTCCAGCGTTCGCGCCCCGGGCTGGAATGGGCCATCTGCAAGCGACTGCCGGCGGTGTTGGCCTGGGGCACCGCCTTGCCCCTGGCTGTTGCCACAGTGTTGTGGGCGCTGGCACCCAGCCAGCCCGCTGGGGCGCCGGAAGACGCGGGCAGCATGCTGCTGATCTACCAGCTCGTGGGGCTGGTGGTGCTGCACTGGACGCTGGTGCTCACCGTGGCGATAGGCTGCGGCATCGTGCTGCTGATGAAGGGCCCGGCCTACTGCGCCGACCCCTACCCGCCGCCCGGTCGCGACGCGTGACGGCCGATAGACGGGGCTGAACAGGGCCGCCGAGCCCGGTCTTTCGGTCATCATGCGGTGCGCGGCGCCGCTGGGGCGCCGGTGTTGAAAGCGAGTACGCCATGCTGGTTCGGATTTTGTACGTCAGCCGTGCGGCTGGGCCGCAAACGGGCACCGTCACCGCCAACATCCTGGCTGCGGCGCAGGCTTACAACTCGGCGCATGGCGTGAGTGGCGTCTTGTGCCAGGGTCAGGGCCTGTACCTGCAGGTGCTGGAGGGCGAACGCGGCGAGGTCAACCGCCTGTACGCCCACCTCCTGAAAGACCGGCGCCACCACGACGTGCAGATGCTGGCTTTCGAAGAAATCGGTCAACGCCGCTACCCCGACTGGTCGATGGCCCATGTGAGCCTGCCCGACGATGACGCGATGATCCGCATGCAGCACCCTGAATTCGACCCTTATTCGGCCACCGGTGCCTTCGTGCTGCAGCTGGTGGACGAGTTGCTGGCCGGCGGGCACCGCATCACCGCGCCGGCCAAGTGATAGCTCCAGAGCCCCAGAGCCTGAGCGCCCGAGAGCCCGAGAGCTTGAGAGCCCGAAGTCTGAGCGCCTGGGAATGGAGACGTTCACGTCTGAGGGCGCTTGCTGATCAGGTCGCCCGATGACGCCCCATCCGCAATTTCCAAACCTGCTGGCGCCACTGAACCTGGGCCACACGACGCTGAAGAACCGCGTGCTGATGGGCAGCATGCACACCGGGCTTGAAGACGGCCGCAAGCACTTCGCGCGCATGGCCGCCTTTTATGCCGAACGTGCGCGCGGCGGTGTGGGGCTCATCGTCACCGGCGGCTTTGCGCCCAACATCGAGGGCTGGGCCAAGCCCTTTGCGGGCACGTTGTCGACGACGGCCGCGGCGCAGCGACACCGTGCCGTGACCGACGCCGTGCACGGCGAAGGTGGCCAGATCGCGCTGCAGATACTGCACACCGGGCGCTACGGTTACAGCCCGCTGTGCGTGGCGCCTTCGCGCATCCAGAGCCCCATCTCGCCGTTCACCCCGCGTGAACTGGGTGAGCGCGGCATCGAGCGCCAGATCCGCGCCTTCGTGCGCTGCGCCAAGCTGGCGCAAGACGCAGGCTACGACGGTGTGGAGGTGATGGGCAGCGAGGGCTACTTCATCAACCAGTTTCTCGTCACCCACACCAACCACCGCACGGACCGCTGGGGCGGTGACTATGCCAACCGCATGCGGCTGGCGGTGGAGGTGGTGCGGCGCGTGCGCGAAGCGGCAGGGCCGAACTTCATCCTCATCTACCGCATCAGTCTCATCGACCTGATACCCGACGGCAGCAGTTGGGACGAGGTGCTGCAGCTGGCGCGCGCCGTCACCACGGCCGGCGCCAGCATCCTGAACACCGGCATCGGCTGGCATGAGGCGCGTGTGCCCACCATCGCCACCAGCGTGCCGCGCGCCGCCTTTGCCTGGGTGACGAAAAAGCTGCGCACGGCCTTGCGCGGCGAAGGCAACTTCATCCCGGTGGTAACCAGCAACCGCCTGAACACGCCCGAGGTGGCCGAGGCCGTGCTGGCCGATGGCAGCGCCGACATGGTGAGCCTGGCGCGGCCCTTCCTGGCCGACCCCGACTTCGTGGCCAAGGCGCAAGCCGGCCGGGCCGGCGACATCAACACCTGCATTGCCTGCAACCAGGCCTGCCTGGACCATGCCTTCCAGAACCGCATCGCCAGTTGCCTGGTGAACCCCCGCGCCTGTCATGAAACCGAACTGGTCATCAGCCTCGCGCCCAGTCTGCAGCGGGTGGGCCAGCGGGTGGGCCAGCGGGTGGTGGCCGTGGTCGGCGCCGGCCCTGCCGGCCTGGCAGCGGCCTGCACGCTGGCCGAGCGTGGCTTCGAGGTGCACCTGTTCGACAGCGCCGAACGCATCGGCGGCCAGTTCAACATGGCCAAGACCATCCCGGGCAAGGAAGAGTTCGGGGAAACGCTGCGCTACTTCGGCAACCGTCTGCAAACGTTGGGTGTCGTGCAGCACCTGGGCCAGCGCGCCAGCGCCGAGCAACTGGCTGCGCAGGGCTACGCGCAAGTGATGCTGGCCACCGGCGTGACGCCGCGCGACCCGCGCATCCCCGGCCAGGACCACCCCGCCGTGCTGAGCTACATCGACGTGCTGCTGCACAAGAAGCCCGTGGGGCAGCGCGTGGGCATCATCGGCGCCGGCGGCATCGGCTTCGACGTGGCCGAGTACCTGGCCCATGGCGCCGACCGAGGCCACGCGTCCACCACCACCGACCTGGCCGCCTGGCTGCGTGCATGGGGCGTGGCCGACCCCGGGCTGCACCGTGGCGGCGTCGTGCGCCCGCAGCCCGAACCCGCCGCGCGCCAGGTGACGCTGCTGCAGCGCAAAGCCGGCAAGCACGGCGCCGCCTTGGGCAAGACCACCGGCTGGATACACCGCGCGTCGCTGAAGATGATGAGCGTGGAGATGCTGGCCGACGTGAACTACGAGCGCATCGCCAGCGCTGCCGGAGCCGACGGCGATGGCAAGGCCATGGGCATAGACAGCGGCGTCGGCCTGTTCGTCACCTTTGGCCCCAAGCGGCAGCACGGCACGGTGCTGGAGTTCGACACGCTGGTGCTGTGCGCTGGCCAGGAACCGCTGCGTGAACTGCAAGCGCCGTTGCTGGCTGCGGGTGTGGAGGTGCACCTGATCGGCGGCGCCGATGAGGCCGGCGAACTGGACGCCAAGCGCGCCATCGACCAGGGCACTCGCTTGGCCTTGCGCCTGTAGGCAGCGTCCGACCAGGAACGCCCCGTTTATCGCGGGTTCAAGGCTCGCGGCGGCCCGTCGGGCGAACACCCGCGCGACGGGGGCAGTGGCCCCCGTCGCCGCCGACCTTCATTCGCCAGCTTGTGGGCGGGCCGGACGTCAACCCTGCCGGCGCCACAACCACACGCCGGCAGCGACCATCCAGGCCGACAGCAGGCTGACCGCGGCGACGACCGGCACCAGCTCCGGGCCCCGCAAGACCGGCAGCGCGAGCCCTGCAAGCAGTGCCGCCGAGAGCAGGCCCATGGCGGCCAGCCAGGGCGGCATGCCGCCCCGCAGCAGCGCGCCGACGGCCAG
>JBBQMM010000434.1:0-4157 GCA_038328935.1 Burkholderiales bacterium | reverse complement strand
CTGGGAGGCCCTGCACAAGACCGAAAGCCAGGAGGAACGATGGCTGTTCCTGGAGGCCCTGTGCTCAGGCTCTGACCCGCGGCGCGCGCAGCGCCTGCTGGAGGAATCGTTGTCGGGGCGCCTGGCGCCGGATGTGAGTTTGCGCTTGCTGAACGCAATGGGTGTCGTGCCGTCGCTGATCCCGCAGGTCTATGCCTTTGCGGTCGAACACTGGCAGGCCCTCGCGCCTCTGGGCGGCGACGGCCCGTTCGGCGGCAGGAACTGGCTGTTGCCGGGCATTGCCTGGTGGGCCAGCGACCCGACAACGGCCCAGCAGTTGCTGCAGGATCAGCAGCGGCTGGCGGGCCCCACCGGAGCGTCTACCGCCGAGCGTGTCGCGGCGGGCATCCAGATTCGCTCGCGCCTGCGGGAACGCGAGGCTTCTGCCCTGGTCGCCGCATTGGCGAAATCGCTGCCGCCCAGATAAGCAAAGACTCTGCCCTGGAGGGCTTCGGTGTACGGGCAGGTGCGCGCTCGGCAGATCGGCCTTCGAGCCGGACAAATGCTGCGCTGCCCGCCGTTGAGGCGTCTGCGCCACCCGTCGAAAGGAGCAGGTCCAGGCGCTGTCAGCGGCGACCTGGCGGCGCTCCGAGCGCGGCAGAGATTTGCCGTACGCTGGCAAGCAGCGCTGCGCGCGCCGCTGCAATCGACACGTGCACATCGCGCTGCTGCAGGTAGGGCACGGTCAGAGCGGCCACCGCGCCGTCACTGTGGTCGAAGATCGGCGCGCACAGGTCGGTCACGCCCAGCGTGGTCTCGCTCGGTGCCATGTAGTAGCCCTTGTCGACGATGGTCGCCAGCTCAGCCCTGACCCTGGTGGCCGAAATGCGCGCGGTGCTTTCGGCCACCAGCTCTGCAATCAGTGCATCCTGTGCCAGGGCGGGCTGGAAAGCCGACAGCACGCGCGACGAGGCACGGTCGGGCCGAAAAGGAAAGTTGGCGCCCAGCCGAACGCCAAAGCCCATCGGCTCGGGGCTGTCGACCTGCGCCACCACCAGAATCTGGCGCGCGAAGTGGATCACCAGGTGCGCCGATTGGCGGCTGGCCTGCGTCAGTTGCTGCATCACCGGCAGCGCCACGGTCAGCAGTCGCTTGAGCGGCGGGTGCTGGTGCGCCAGCTCGAACAGTCGCAGGGACAGTCGGTAGCTGCCGTCGGCATGGCGGCTGAGGTAGCCGCGCCGCTCCAGCACGCTGAGCATGCGAAAGAGCTCGGTGGTCGATCGCCCCAGACGCTGCGCGATCAAGCCCTGGCTCATGCCTTCAGCCTCACCGGCCAGCAACTCGAGGATGTCCAGGCCCTTTTCCAGCGCTGGCGCGGCGTAGTTCGGCTCCGACGCTTCGACAGGCTTCGGCTCCCGGGTTGGCTTTGCAGTCGGGTGGCGCGCGGGCTGAACGATGGTCTGGATCATGTCTACGGGTAAGTCTGGACGTTGACAGTCGAGTTTTGGCGGTGAAAATAATTTTCATTGATAAAACTCAGGGCGTCAGCCAGAGTAACCCGAGGAGGCCCACTTTGTCTGCACCCTTGACGCCTGACCAGGTAGCGCTGTACCAGGCCAGCGGCATCCTGCATCCCCTGCCGGCGCTCGGCGTGGGTGAGGCTGATGCCCTGGCCCAGCGCTATCTGAACGATGCCGCGGCGATCAAGGGCCGCAACAACCAGAAGCCCCATCTGCTGTACACCTGGCTGGACGCGCTGGTGCGAGACCCGCGCATCCTCGACGCAGTGGAATCGGTGCTCGGCGCCGACCTGCTCTGTTGGAGCTCGCAGTTCTTCGTCAAACCGGCAGCTGATGCCGCCTACGTCAGCTGGCACCAGGACGCCACCTATTGGGGCCTGTCGTCGCCCGACGTGATGACGGCCTGGGTCGCGCTGACGCCGAGCACGGCCGAATCGGGCTGCATGCAGGTCGTGCCCGGCACCCACAAGGCCCAGGTGAAGCACGAGGACCGCTTCGACGACGACAACCTGTTGTCGCGCGGCCAGGAAATCGCTGTCGAAGTGGATGCAGGCCGGGTGGTGAACGTCGAGCTGCAGCCCGGCCAGATGTCGCTGCACCACGTGCTGCTGTTCCACGGCTCCGAGCCCAACCGCGCGAGCTGGCCGCGTGTCGGATTCGCCATCCGCTACATGCCCACCCATGTGCGCCAGCTCTCGCCCATCCGTGACAGTGCGTTGCTCGTGCGCGGTCACGATGCCCACGGCCACTTCGATGCCGAAACGTCGCCGCGTGCCGACCTCGATGCCCAAGCCCTGGCCGCCCATGCCGATGCCATCGACCGCCAGTTGCGCATCCTTTACGCGGGCGCCGAGGCCCGCGGCAGACTCAACCCGGCGCGCGCCTCCGCTGCTTGAGTCGCGGCCGCTTTTCGAACCCTGCATTCACCCCCACCCACGAGGAGACGAGAAATGAAAACATTAACAGTACGAGTTGCGGTAGCCCTGGCGGGCTTGGCCGTGGCCGCCGGCGCTGCGGCACAGGACATCAAGATCCGTTTTGCGCATTCCCTGTCCACCACCGAGCCGGCGCACCTCGCGGCCGAGTTCTTTGCCAGGAACGTGGCCGCGCGCACCAACGGCAAGGTGCAGATCCAGGTCTTCCCGGCCGAGCAGCTGGGCTCGGGCAAGGACGTCAACGAGATGATCCGCCAGGGTGCCAACGTGATGAACATCACCGACCCCGGCTACCTGTCGGACTTCGTGCCCGACATCGGCGTGCTGAACGGCCCCTACCTGATCAAGACGCCGCAGGAATACGACAAGCTGCTCGCCTCGGGTTGGTTCAAGGGCATCGAGAAGAAGCTCGAAGCCGCCGGCTTCAAGCTCATCATGGCCAACGGCTACTTCGGCCAGCGCCACATGATTGCCGCCAAGCCGGTGCGCAAGCCCGAAGACATGGCCGGCATGACCGTGCGCGTGCCACCCAACACGATGTGGATCGAAACCTTCAAGGCCATGGGCGGGCGGCCGACGACCGTGCAGTGGTCCGAGGTCTACAACGCGTTGTCGCAGAACGTGGTCGAAGCCGCCGAGGCGCCACTGGGCTCGCTGTGGGGCTCCAAGCTGCAGGAGACGCGCAAGGTCATCTCGCTCACCGGTCATTTCACCGCCTTCGTCACCTGGCCCATCAATGCCAGCTACTTCAACAAGTTGCCCAAGGACATCCAGACCGTGCTGCTTGAAGAGGGCGCCAAGGCCGGCGCCGAGATGACGCGGATGACGCTGGCCAGCCAGGACGACTACATCGCCCGCTTCAAGGGCGCGGGTGTGACTTTCGTCAGCGATGTTGACGTGCCCGCCTTCCAGAAAGCCACCGCCAGCGTCTACACGGCGTTCCCCAAGTGGACGCCGGGCCTGCGCGAAACCGTGCTGTCGAACCTGAAGTGACGGGCACGGGCGCGGTGGCGAAGCACTCACCGCTGCGGCACTTCGAGGAGGCCGTCTCGGGCCTGGCGCTGGTGGTCATCGTCGCCGCCACGTGCTGGGGCGTGCTCACGCGTTACATCACCAGCCAGCCGGCCACCTGGGCCAGCGAAGTTGCGGGCATCGCCTTTGCGTGGCTGGTCTTCGTGGGCGCTGCGGCCGGCTTCAAGTACGGCATGCATGTCACCATCGACATGTTGGTGGCGCTGCTGCCAAGAACCCCGCGCCGACTGTTGATGGCCACGGCCGACGCTCTGGTGCTGGCCTTTCTGGCTACGGTGCTGGTGTTGTCGGTGCAATTCTCGGTCGACGCCTGGGGCGACCCGACTTCGGTGCTGCGGCTGCCGCGCACGGTGACTTACGCGTCGGTCGTGGTGGGCAGCCTGTGCATGCTGCTGCGCTATGGCCGCGCTGCATGGCGGCGCTGGCAGGGGCTGCCCGGCGCGTGGCTGCAGGTGCCGGGTGATGCCGGCGCGGAACTTTGAGCATGGAGTACCTGCCCGCGCTGCTGATGTTCGCGCTCTTCGCGCTCAACATTCCGGTGGCTTTTGCGATGGCCATTGCGGCGCTGTCGTTCTTCATCTTCGCCGACGGGCTGCCGCTGCGCGTGTTCGTGCAGAAGTTCGTGCAGGCCACCGATTCCTTTCCCTTGCTGGCCGTGCCGTTCTTCATCTGCGCGGGCGCGATCATGAAC
>JBBQMM010000433.1:0-4160 GCA_038328935.1 Burkholderiales bacterium | reverse complement strand
AACAACACCGCGCCGATCGAGGCTGCCATGCAGGCCGGTCTGCGCGACGTGGTGAAGGACATCCTCGACTCGCTGACCCCGCGCGAAGCCAAGGTGTTGCGCATGCGCTTCGGCATCGAAATGAGTACCGACCACACGCTGGAAGAAGTCGGCAAGCAGTTCGACGTAACCCGCGAGCGGATCCGCCAGATCGAAGCCAAGGCCATCCGCAAGCTCAAGCACCCCAGCCGCAGTGACAAGCTGCGCACCTATCTGGACAACCTGTGAAACAGGGTGGCTGGAGAGGTGGCGCCGAAGGCGCTGCGGTGGCGCAGCCAGCGCAACGCAGCCTGCGCATTTCTCTGGACAAGCTCTGACCGAGACGCCGCGCTGTCGCAGGTCGCCCTCTGCCTTGGGCGGCCCACTGCCGCACTTACAATTTGAACTGATGACGCGCATCTCCGACCGAACCGTGCTGTTTGCCGACTTGCGCGGCAGCACGTCGCTGTTCGAGACGCTGGGCAATGCCGAGGCCACTTCGGTCGTTACGCACTGCGTCAACGCGCTGGGCCAATGCGTGAACCGACATGCGGGGCACGTCGTCAAGACCCTGGGAGACGGTCTGATGGCGGTCTTCGAGGAGCCTTCTTCAGCCCTGCAGGCGGCCCTGCACATGCACGAACTGCTCGAAGGCATGGTCTCGCGCGGCAATGAACGCGGCGCCTCGCTGGGGCTGCGGTCGCTGCGCCTGCAGGTGGCATTGGCACGGGGCGAAGTGGTGGAGATGAGCGGCGATTGTTTCGGTGACGCCGTCAACGTGGCAGCGCGCCTGCTGGACCATGCCGGCGACAACGAAACCCTGGTCACCGGCGAAGTGATGGTGGGCCTGAACCTGGACCTGCGCAGCCGCTTTCGCAGCCTGGACCGGCTGGCTTTGCGCGGCCGCGCGGAGCCCGTGCAAGTGCATGTGCTGGGGGGCCGCCGCGGCGTCGGCGACTCGGTGGCCGTGACGCAGTTTGGCGATGTGGGCTCGGTGGCCGAGCCCGATGGACTGCGCATGGTCTGGGGCGGCCTGCACCGCGTCTTTGCCAGCCAGCAGGTGCCGGTGGTGCTGGGCCGCAGCCCGCAGGCCAGTTTCTGCGTCGACGACTCGCGGGTGTCGCGCTCGCATGCCCGCGTGGACTGGCACAGCGGCAGCTTTCAGCTTACCGACCTCAGCTACAACGGCACCTACGTGCGCTTCAACGACGGCGAGATCGTCAGTCTGCGGCGGGGCAGCTGCACGTTGCACGGCAGCGGCACCATCGGCCTGGGCGGCACGCCCACCGACCCCGGTTCAGCCTGCGTCAGTTTCGACGTGCTTCGTTTTGCCGACACCCAGCCGCAGGTGCCGCTGGAACTGCGTTGAAACCCGAGCCGTCCTACCGACACGGACAATCCAGCAGCACGGCCGTGCTGCTGGTGAACCTGGGCACACCCGACGCTGCCACAGCCCCTGCGCTGCGCCGCTACCTGGCCGAGTTCCTGAGCGACCCCCGCGTGGTGGAGATCCCGCGCGCCGTGTGGCTGCCCATCCTGCACGGTGTCATCCTGCGCACGCGGCCTGCCAAGTCGGCGGCCAAGTACGCCAGCGTCTGGATGCCTGAAGGCTCGCCTTTGGCGGTGTGGACGCGGCGGCAGGAAGCCGCACTGGCGCGGCGCCTGCAGAGGGCCGGCCACCCGGTGCTGGTGCGACACGCGATGCGCTACGGCAACCCCTCGATTCCCAGTGTGCTCGATGGCCTGCGCGCCGATGGTGCGACGCGCATCCTGGTGCTGCCGCTGTACCCGCAATACGCAGCAGCCACCACGGCCAGCATTGGCGACAAGGTGGCGCAGTGGACAGCCACGGCGCGGCGCGTACCCGAGCTGCGCTTCGTGGGCGAGTACCACGACGACCCCGGCTACATCCAGGCGCTCGCCGAGCGCGTGCGCGCTCACTGGCAGGCCCATGGCCGTGGCGAAAAACTCGTGCTCAGTTTTCACGGTGTGCCGGAACGATCGCTGCACTTGGGAGACCCGTACCACTGCCAGTGCCACAAGACCGCAAGGCTGATGAGCGAGTCGCTCGGGCTCGGCGCTGACGACGTGGTGGTCACCTTCCAGAGCCGCTTCGGCAAGGCCAAGTGGCTGCAGCCCTATACCGAGCCCACGTTGTGCGAGCTGGCGGCCAAGGGCGTGAAGAGCGTGGACGTGATGTGCCCCGGTTTTGTCGCCGATTGCCTGGAAACCCTGGAAGAGATTGCCCAGGAAGCCCGTGATGCCTACCTCGGGGCCGGTGGCCTGAAGTTCAGCTACGTGGCCTGCCTGAACGACGCGCCGGGCTGGATAGACGCCCTGGCCGCATTGGCTTTGCGCCACCTGCAGGGTTGGCCCACCGGTGCGACAGACACGCCTGCAGGCCAGGCACAGGCCACACAGGCCACGAGCGAGGCCGCTGAGGGCGACACGCAGCGGCAACGCGCGCTGGCCCTGGGCGCCAAGGACTGAAGCACGGCCGCGCGTGTCAGTCTGCGCTGGCTGAAGAGCCGGCGGGTGGTGCGGCAAGCGGTGAGGCAGTCGGCGCGGCAGTCGGCCCGGCAGACGCAATCAACGTCTCCATCAGCGGCCCGATCTTGAAGACGCCGCTGCATCGCAGGGCCATGACGCCGTTGCTGGTGACGGTGCCCTGGATGAAGACCATGGCCCGCGTCACCTTCAGCACCTGGGCCTGCCCTTCCACCCATTCGCCCATCGCAGCGGGCGCCAGGTAGTCCACCTGCAGGCTCACGGTGGGCAAGAACCGGTGTGCCAGCTCCACCGCGGTGCGGTGAGCCACCAGCGGCAGCAGCATGTCGGCGAAAGTGGCGAGCATGCCGCCATGGCACATGCCCATGGGGTTGCAATGGCGTGGCTCGACCCGAAAGCCCAGCTTCACCAGCTCACCCTGGTGCAGCAGGTACAGCGGCCCGTTGTGGGCCATGAATCCGCCGCCAGCCTGTATCGGCCGGAATCCGGGGGGTGGCGAAGGCGCCGGGCTCATCGTGACTCCTTCGCGGCATCGGCCTGGAAGTCGGCGCCCTCTTCCACCGGCTCCGGCCCGGTGGCAGTGCCCGCTATTCCCGGATACGTGACCAAGAAGTCCGCCAGCAGTTGCTGAAGCGGCACGTCGTCAAAAGCGCCGCGCTGGCGCACGTATTCCATGTGGCGGTTTCCAGCGCGGTCAAACGGGTGATAGATGAAGTCCGCGTGTCCGTCGAAGTCAAGGGGCAGCAAGCCGAAGCGTTCGCACAGCCCGATGTTGAAGGCGGGCGTGGCCTTCAGCCAGTGGCCGTCGATCCAGATGTCGCTGTAGCCATGCCAGATGAAGAGGTCGGTCTGCATGGTCTGGCGCAGGCGCTCGGTGCTCAGGTGATTGCGCACGTCGGCATAGCCGACCCGGGCCGGAATGCCCACCGCACGGCAGGCCGCCGTCAGCAGCGCGGCCTTGGTGACGCACCAGCCACGGCCTTTTTCCAGCACACCGCTGGCCCGCATGCCGCGCGGCGTCAAGTCGATTCGGTAGGGGTCGTAGCGAAAGCCGTCGCGCACGGCCAGAAATAACGACACCGCCCGCTCGCGCTGGGTGGTTCCGCGGACATGCTCCCGCGCAAAGGCCTGCACCAAAGGGTGGTCGACATCGATGAGGGCCGTGTTGGCCAGGGACGCTGAGCTCGGGTGCATGATGGTGTGCGGGCCCGCACGCCGGGCCCGTGATGGAAGTGCAGCCTGCATGGTGCCACTGTCGCGCGCGTGCAGGCATAGCCTGCGCGACACCCGTGATCGCTGAGCGGCACGGCGCAGGGCCGGGCCCGTTCAAGTCTTGCGGCGAAGCTTCAGCAAAAACGGCACCAGCATCGCCAGCACGACCACCGCCAGCAGCGTGGCCGACATCGGCCGCTGGACGAAGACGCTCCAGTGGCCTTCGCCGATGCTCAGCGCATTGCGCATCTGCGCTTCGGCCAGTGGCCCCAGGATCATGCCCACGATGACGGGTGCGGTGGGAAAGTCGAAGCGCCGCATGACGACGCCGATGAGACCGATGCCCAGCATCAGGAAGAGGTCGAAGCTGCTCTGCCGCATGCCATACACGCCTATCGTGGCGAAGATCAGGATGCCGGCAT
>JBBQMM010000432.1:0-4168 GCA_038328935.1 Burkholderiales bacterium | reverse complement strand
AGTGCTTCATCGGCGTCCAGCACCAGAATCGATTCGGTCAGTTCGAGTTCCAGCAGGTGGGGCGGCAGGCCACTGACGGCCAGCACATTGGCCACGCGCTCGACGAAGTGGGACTGCTGAAACTGCAAGGCGGAGACATTGATGGCAATCGGGATCGCAAGACCCCGCTGGTGCCAGAGCACCGCTTGCCGGACTGCTTGTGACAACACCCAGTCGCCTATGGCGACGATGAAGCCGCTGGCCTCCGCAACAGGAATGAAGCGCCCCGGCGAGATCTCGCCCAGCTCGGGGTCGCGCCAGCGCAACAAAGCTTCCGCACCCAGGACCCGCCCGTCGGTGAGGCTGACCTGCGGCTGGTAGTTGAGCCGGAAACGGCCACTCACCAGCGCCTGCCGCATGGCATGGTCCAACGCCATGTGAGCGTGGCGGTCGACTTCGGAGCGCGCCTGATAGAGCCGATACACAGCCCGGCCCTGCTGTTTGGCGGTACGCACCGCTGCCTCGGCATGGCGCACCAGCTCGTCCAGCGACTGCCCATGGGAAGGCGCCAACGCCACACCCACGCTGCAAGTCAGCGTGAAGGTGTCGCCGTTCAGCGTGTAGGGTTCTGCCACCACGCGCAGGATGCGCCGCGCAGCCGCCTCTGCACCTTCTGCATGGCCCGCACGGACGAGCACTGCAAACTGGTCGCCGCCGAGGCGGGCGAGCAGGTCGTCCTGACGCAGGGAGGCCGTAATGCGCTGCGCGACCTCGCACAGCACACGATCCCCCGCGGCCTGACCCATGCCGTCGTTGACCTGCGCAAAGCAGTCCAGGTCGACCATCAACAGTGCAAAGCCCTCCTGGCTGATGCCGCGTGCTGCACGAAGGGCCAGCAGGTCCACCACCTGCTCGGCCAACACGCGCCTGTTGGGCAGACCCGTCAGCGCGTCCTGGCGCGACAGGGTGTCGATCTGCTGGCGGGCCGCCAGCTGTTCAGTCAGATCGCGAAACGACCACACGCGGCCGTCCACGCTGCCCGCTTGAAACAAGGGCTGCGTGACACGTTCGAGCACACCACCGCCCTGCAACTCGATACGCGCAGAGTCGGTCAGCTCGACCGCCTCGTTGATCGTCTGCAAGCGGTGCTGGTAGCTCTGTCGAGCGGCCTCATCGCCAGCGACACGGCTTTGCATCCACTCTTGCACCGCATCGTGATCACGTTGATGCAGCATCTCCATGGGCAAAGACCACAAGGTGGCAAACCGCTGGTTGAAGACGCGGATCCGCCCCCCGAGATCAGTCACCAGAATGCCATCAGCGGTGGCCTCGAGGGTGGCTTGCAGGTCGGCCAGCAGTTTCTCGCGCTCGAGCTGTGCGCGCTGCTGGGCGCTGCCATCGATCAACATCACCAGCGCATGCGTGACGCATTCTTCAGCCGGCCCGCCGGCAAGCCCGCGGATGCTGCGTGCCACATGCAGGATGCGGCCATCGGGAATGCCGATCACGGTGTCGCTGTGCAGCGCATCCAGGGCTTGCTGCGGCGCGCCGGCGGCAACCACCTCGGCAGCAGCATGCCACCAGGCCTGGTCTTCAGGCGACGCGACCAGCACATCGGCGTGCTCTTGCAACAACGCCGACGCTGGGCGTTCATAGAGCCGAACCGCAGCCGCGTTCACCGCCACCAGCCGACGCGTTCGCAGCTCGGCGACCCAGGCCGCGTGCGGCAGTGCATCGAGCATCGACTGCCAGTGCGCGGCAGCCGCCGGCGCCGCGGCAGCAACGGGCCGGCCGGCCTCGTGCCGATGGTCATTCAACACCGGCGCGGCTGCGTCGGCAGGGGTCGGCCTCGGCCTGACGTTGCGCCCGTTCATTGCACCGGTGATCCCGCGTGGCGTTCAGTCCCCAAGGGCTCGAAGTAGTACGAAACACGAGGGCGCGGATTGAGGTAGTGCAAGGCGTCGGCTGGCAGCCGCTGTGCCGTCAGGCTTCTGCGTATGCCCAGGTCGCGCTCGAGTTCCAGGTCCAGCAGCAGCGCGTTGACCGGTGACACCCTGGGGTCGTACACCAGCACACGCGGCTTCAGCGGACGGCTGGAGTTGGCGCCGACCACCAATGCAAAGCGATCGTCGGTGAGCTGCACGATGGAGCCGGCCGGGTACACGCCCATCATGCGAATGAAGGCGTTGAGCACCGTGCCGTCGAAACGGTGGCGGTGCTGGGCAAAGAGCATCGCAACCGCTTCATGGGGCGTCAGCCCGGGTGCGCCGCCGCGCGGGTTGCACAAGCCGTCGTAGCGGTTGACGATGGACACCACTCGCGCTGCCAGGCTGATCTGCTCGCCGGCCAGGTGGTGCGGAAAGCCGCCGCCGTCGGCTTGTTCGTGATGCTGGGCCACCACCGCCAGCGCACCGGGCGCCAGCGCCATCAGATGCCCCAGGCGGACCCCCCGGTTCACATGCTCTCGATAAGCCTGCACTTCCTGCGCGGTCTGCCCGTCGGCCATGTGGCGGTAGCGCAGGGCGACTTCCTGCTTGCCCGAGTCGTGCAGCAGTGCGCCCACGCCCAAGTCGAGCAAGTCGGCTTCCGTCATGCCCAGGCGGCGCCCGATGAGCAAAGAGATGACGCTGACGTTCAGTGCGTGCGAGACCTCACGGTCGGTGCCGGCTGCAACCAGTCGAATGCCCACCTCGTCTTCATCCAGCATTTTCTCCAGCATCGACTGCGCCAGCGCTGTCGATGCCTTGCCGGCTTCCCGCGGACGGGCGGCGGCAGCACCCAGCAGTTGGCGCAAGGCGGTTTCGACCTCATCGTGCTGGCGCTGGCACTGCTGGGCGGCTTCGCGCTGCAGATGCAGGAGGCGGGCCCTGAGGGCGGCCGGTGTTTCAACAGCCGGGCCCTGACCGTTGGCCCCAGCTTGCACAGGCTCCGCAGGGCGCTCGCCAGGCGTGGCCTGGGCAGACGGGCTGCCGCCAACCGTTGGCGGCAGCAGGTCACTTTTCTCGGGAATCCAGCGCACCTCGCGCAGACCCAGGCGCCGCAGCGTTTCGATCTGCTCGGCCGTCGACAGTTTGAACGCTGACAGTGGGAAAGGGTGCGCCAGCCAACCGCCTTCCAGTTGCACAAACATGCCGACACGCAATTCTTCGACCGCGATGGCGTTGGCGTTGTTCATGAATCTCCCTGTTTGGCGCGGTTGGGCCCGGATGGGACGGCGCCATGAACAGGGATTTCGGGCTTACAGCCCGTAACTTGAGCGCATCGCACCACCGGCACAGGGCGGGTCGGGAATTCACCCACCCGGCGGCCCGCGGCGCCTGCCGAGCGGGTTGGGTCACGCCCGCTTGCCCGGATGCGGCGAGACTGCCAACATGCAGGGCCGGGTGTGGGCGCGACGCACCACCCCCATCAACGGGAGACTCTTTTGATACTTGAAATAGCCGACATCCGCATCGCTGCGGGCCAGCAAGCCGCCTTTGAGGCTGCCATCGACCTCGGCCTGAAGACGGTGGCCAGCCAGGCGCAGGGTTTCAAGTGCGCCCAGGTGCACCGGTGCCTCGAGAGCCCGGAGCGCTATGTGCTGCAGATTTCTTGGGCAACCCTGGAAGACCACACCGTGGGCTTCCGCCAAGGGCCCCTGTTCGCACAGTGGCGGGCTATCGTGGGACCCTACTTCGCCACGCCACCCTTGGTTGAACACTTCTCGCTGGTCACCGAAGTGTGAACACGCCACACGCGAAGCTGCGCTGGCTGCGGCGGCAACGCACTAACGTGGAAGTGTTTCATGATGCGGGGCGCTGACCAGCATCATGAAAGTTAGCTCAACAAAAAACTGCGCTTGAAACAAAAGACCGCTCCTGATACGGAAAATTGCGCCGGCCATGAAAAAAGGGGCCCCAACGGAGCCCCTTCTTTTTCGGCCGGGAACAAGGCTTGAGGCTGCGGTTCTCAGGCCGCGCTGAGCCAGGCTGCCGTGTCAAAGGCGCTGGTCATCATCGGCATGTTCATGCCGAAGTTGGGGTTCGTTCCATTCTTGGGCGCCGCCGCCTTGGCCGGCGGTTTCACCGGCGCTGCAGCGGTGCTGATTGCGTTTTGGGCCACCTCGGCAGCCCGCTCCCATGACCCTGATTCTTGGGAGCGGGCTACTGAAAAGAATAGAAACACCTGAACGGTATTCGTCGTTCCCCCC